>JBCCGX010000115.1:0-13867 GCA_039029035.1 Acidobacteriota bacterium
CAACAAAAGCCAAATCCCGATCGGCCGATCAAACCGCCCCAACAACGCATATGCCCGGTACCGCTCCGGTACGCGCTGCATAATAAAACTATCTGTTTGAATATCGACTTTGCTGTCTTGCATAGCTTTCGATAAATCCTTATGAGTGAGTTATGGACAAACCATTATGGACATACCCGCGCATCTTGGGTTGTTCGTGCTTTTCGACCCGATCGCCGAAACAGTGCTGTCCCGGCGCATCGAGTTCGTGCCCTGAGACGTAGACACTACCTGATACCTGCGGCAGTCGCCGCGGATGGGGAACGGTGGTAAGCTGAATCAGCGGTCCCAAATCAACGCTTCGGATCGCCTGACCGTCACCCGATAGGCCTTACCGTCACCGGATTGCGAGGCTCGACAATGAGATGGAACCTGCCTGATTCGCTGACCGAGATCGTCGTCGTCCTGACCCTGATCCTCCTCGTCGCGGTGCCGGCGCAGGCGCAAGACGGAAGCTTCGGTGAGGTGATCGACGTCCGGGTGGTCAACCTGGAAGTGGTCGTCACCCAGAAGGGCGAGCGGATCACTGGGCTCGGCCCGGAAGACTTCGTGCTCACCGTCGATGGCCGCGAGGTGCCGATCGAGTATTTCACCGAGGTGCATGGCGGCACTGCGGTGCTGCACGGTGAGGAAGCCGCCGGCTCGGCGGTGCCGGCGCTGGCGCCAGGCGTCGAGGTCGGCACCAGCTACCTGGTGTTCATCGACGAATTCTTCGCCATCCCGACGGATCGCAACCGAATCTTGCGGCGGATGATCGACCAGCTCGCCTTTCTCTCGCCCAAGGATCGGATGGCGGTGGTCGCCTTCGATGGCACCAAAGTCGACATGTTGAGCACCTGGAGCCAGTCGCCGCGGGAGCTCGAGAGGGTGCTGCAGAAGGCCATCGACCGACCGGCTTTTGGCTTGGCGCGGCGGGCCGAGCAGCGGCTGTTCGAGTCGACCCGCGATCTGCGCGCCGGAGCTATCGTCAACGAGCCTCTGGGGGAGACGACGGTCGTCACCGGCGATCTCGAGATCGACGAGCGGGTGCGCGCCGACGAGCTGGTCGGTCAGGTGAAGCGCGCCGTCCTGGCGGCCTCCTCGGCCCTGCGTAGCTTCGCCAACCCGCCGGGGCGCAAGGTGATGCTCTTGCTCTCCGGCGGCTGGCCTTACAACCCGGCGCAATGGGTGATCCGTCAACCGGATCGCTTTTTCTATACCAGCAACTTCGACGACGGCGACAAGATCTACCGCCAGCTGGCCGAGACGGCCAATCGCCTGAGCTACACGTTGTACCCGATCGACGTGCCGGGGCTCGATGTGAACTCGGTCAACTCGGCCGAGTTCTCGAACAACGACGCGGCCTTCAACCGCCTGGTGGTGGAGGAGCGCGAGCGCGAGGAAGAGACCACCCTGCACGCTCTGGCGCGCGAGACCGGCGGCCGGGCGATGATCGACGGCGCCAGCACCACCGCCTTCCAGCGCGTCTTCGAGGACACCCGCAGCTACTATTGGCTCGGCTTCACCCCGGACTGGCAGGGCGACGACGAGTCTCACAAGATCCGGATCAAGACGCGGCGCAAAGGCTTCGACGTGCGCTCGCGCAAGGGCTTCGCCGACCTGTCGCGCGAGACCGAGGTGACGATGATGGTGGAGAGCGCCCTGCTGTTCGGCGACCCTCCCGGCCTCGCCCCGCTCGGGGCCTACGTCGGCAAGGGTGAGCGCGCCGGTCGCGGCAAGGTGATGATTCCTCTCAAGGTGGTCATCCCGATCGCCGGCCTGACCTTTCTGCCGATCCAGGAGGGCTTCCAGGCCGAGACCGAGCTGCGCATCGCGGTGCTCGACGAGGACGGTAACACCTCGGACATCCCGGTCATCCCACTGGCCTTCCGCACCGCCGACGAGCCTGAAGGCGACAAGGTTACGGTCTACGAGACGGCGATGAAGATCCGCAAGAAGAAGCACGATCTCGTCGTCTCGGTTTACGACAAGCCCTCGGGGCGGATTCTCTCGACCAAGGTCGAGGTCGATCCGACGAGCCGCTAGCGAAAGCTTGATCTTGCTCGGTGACGGGGGTAGAATCGGCCCTCGAACGGACGCTCCTGAGGGCCATCCGATGCTTCATCGCCACTTCGTCTAATCCACCGCTCGGTCTCCGACGCCTCGACTAGTCACGAGGTGCGGGACTTGGCGCGTGCCCCTCAGTCGAGTCGCCTGCAGTCTGCTAACGCGCAGTCTTTCTGACGCGATACCGTTCTGACGCGATACCGTTCTGACGCGCTTACCGTGCGCCGTCCCGTGCCTTCCCTACGGAGAAGAGCACCATGGAGTCGCACGCCCCGGGTTCGGCAAGGCCGACCCTCGATCGATCGATCTCGCGCATCGCTCAAGGAGCTTTCGAGCTCGGTGAGCTCAACTTGGCCCGATCGCGCCTGCGCTCGCCGCGCTGGCGTCTGCACGCCGTGCTGGCCTCGGTTTCGGCTGCCAAGAGGCTGGGCCTGTCGACCAAGAGGCTCGAGCACGAGGCTCGCTCGTGTCTGGATTCGCTCCTCGCTAGCCGGCGGGCTCTCAACGAGGTCAAGCCGGTGGTGCGGGGCCTGTTCCAAGGCTGGCTCGAGGCGCCCGCAAGCTGTCGCTGTACGACGCTGCAGGAGCTGGTCGCTGCGCTGGCCGAGGCAGGGCACCGGGTGCCGTTTCACTGCGTACGGGTGCTGCTCGCTACGGGCCTTGCGAAGCAGGCGCGCGCCTTCGCTGCCGACTGGCGCGATCCGGTGATCCGTTACCGCCTCGAGCGTTTAACTGCCACCGGCCTTTGGGGCCAAGGTGCTGGCCGCCGTTTCGTTGGCCAGCCATTTGACGAGGACTTCCCACCCACCTTGGCCCGTTTCGTCGCCATGACGAACCTGTCGCACCCCGAGGCGCCACGCCCCGACGCCTGGCGGACCCAGGCGGAGACTCTGTTGGCAAGGCTGAGCCGAGCGGACCGCCAGGCGGCCTTGGTGCACTGGGTCGTCGTGGCCTACCATGCCGGCGGTTTCGCCGCAGGTGGTCAAGCGGTGCGGGCTATCCGCTACCGCAGCTGCCGGCAGTTGGCCTGGTTACGGCTGCTGGCTGCAAGCCTCGCGGCCGGGCGGCTGGACGACGCCTGGAGAGCCCTCGGGCGGATCGAAGCCGGCGCCCACCACGAGCGCGGCCGTCTACTGCTGGCCCGTGACCTGGTCCGCCGGGGGGGCCAGCGGCGGTCGTTGCGGTTGCTCAGTGCACCGTTCGAAGCGCCGCGCCTGGAGGAGCGAGCCCTGCTCCTGTGTGCCATGGAGCCCGGCCGGCTGCGGAGCACCTGGCCGCGGTGGCGCGACGCGGCGGCGCGAGCCTCCGAAGACCTCGCCGCCTTGGAGCCCCGCGTGCCGAACCTCGAGCACCGCTGGACACTCCTCGCGCTGCGCGCTGCCTGCGAGCGCGGACTGCCCGAAGATAGTGGTCTGTCCGAAGGCAGCCGGCGCTTGCTCGCTCACACCCTGGGAATTCCTGGTCGGTGCTTCCGCGCGCTGGCGCGGGATCGCGTCGCCGTCCGCTGCTGGCTGGGCCAGGTCGAGGCCGGTCCGCACCCATTGAAGACGGTGCTGCATGTCTTTCGATGGCTCGCGCCGGCCGCTGTCGAACCGATTTGGAGTGAGTACGTCTCACTCCGTGCTTCGCGCCTCGGCCCTGCGAGGGGTGAACGGCTGGACCGACGTCAGGCCGAAGCCTTTGCTCGTGGGTTGGATGCGTCGTCCGGAGTCGTCAAGGCCGGTGCAGCGGCCGCCCGGTCGGCGATCTCGGCCGAGCGTTGCGCCGAAGACGAGGGTGTCTCGTGGTCGCTCCATGCCGAGGGCCGTCGCCGGGTGATTCTCGGCGCCGTCAAGCACAGTCTCAGGATCTGGCTGGCGGAGGGCGCCGAGCCGCCACCGGCCGCCCTGCGCTCCCGCCTTCGCACCTTGTCGAACCTTGGCGGTAGCCTGGGCGTCGGACAGTTGGTGCGAGCTCTCGAGGCGGCACGCCGGCCGAGCGCTGCCTACCGCCAGGCCTTCGCGACCTTGACTTCGCTCGCACCGGCCCGCGCCGCGGGGCTGATCTTCAGTCAGCGCCCTGACCTGTTGCTGGAGCGTCCGAAGTGGGCTCGCGAGATGGTGCTCGGACTCGAGGATCACGGCGTCGTCGAGCCGGGTCTCAACCGTCCTTGGTGTCGATTCCTGGAACGCGTGCGGGAAGGTCTCGGCCCTGGCCGCGGGGCTGTTTGGCTGCGGCAGCTGATGGCGGCATGGCCCGGAGCACCGAGGGCGGTGCCCACTGTGTCAGCGGTCGAGTGCTGTGCGAGCGAGCTCGACGGATCCTGGCCGGCAACCGGCGACGAGCTGATTGCTCGAGTCCGGCGGCACCTCCATGCTCTCAGACGCACGCCGACCCTCCGACTGCCGGCGGCACTACTGGCAGATCCGGTCGCGGTCAAGCGCCTGCTGTGGCTGCAGCCGGGCGTCACGGCACGGGGCCGGCGGGTGGACAGCTCAGCCTGGACGCGTGATCTGACGACCTTGCGCGACGAACTCGGCGAGGTCGATCTGCCGACGGTCCTGCGGTTGGCGCGTCGGTTGGCGTCAAGCAGTGCTCGGCCGCTTGCCCGACGCCTGCTCGCCGGCAGCTACCCGTTGGCGAACGCGCCACGAGTCGTAGGTCTGCCGGGCAAGATCAACGGCGCGCATTATCGCCTCCGTTACCTCGACAAGCGCGCGGACTTCTTCACCTTCTTGCGCCTCGCGGACTGCGTGCCGTGCTGCTTCGATAGCGCTAGCGCCTGGTATCGGACTCACGGGATGGGGTGGTGGGTCCTCGCGTTGTGGAAGGATCCACTGTCGTTCTGCTTCCACGTCGAGCGCATCGGCGTGGGCGGTGACTGGCGGCCCCGCGGTTTTGTCTTCGGAGGCTACTCCCTCGGCTCCAGCGATCCAGCGCTTCTACTCAACGGCATCTATTTGCGGCGTCAAGAGGCCTGGCTCCGTGCGGCGATCCTGCGGCAGATCGAAGAGACTTTCTGTCGGCCCCTTGGCATCCTTCGCATCGCGATCGCCAACTGCCATGGAGGCTACGGCAAGCTACCGGAGAGTTATGTCCGGCGGGCGTCGGGCATCCACCGATTGCGAGCCCTACGATCGAAAGAGGGGCCGGCGTCGGCGGTCTACGATGACATCTCGCGATCGGTGAATCGGACCCTCTACCCGAGTCACCTCTACTGGCGGTGCCTACCTGCGTAGGCTCTAAAGGAAGTACAGCTCTTCGTCGACCCGCGGCTTGTGGCTGCGGCTGACGGCCTGCTTGAGCTTGAAGAAATCGTCGAAGCCCTCGCCGTCGACGTCGTCGCCCATCTCCTGCTCCAGACTCTCGGGGTCTTCACCCGCTTCCATACGGCCGACGAGCTCCTCCATGCGGTCGCCCATCTCGAGCCCGGAGAGCTCGCTGAAGCGTCGCATCATACGCCCCATGCTGCGTGGGTCCTCGTCGTTCTCGAGACCTCCCATCTCCTGCATCAGGGTCTCCATTGCCCCCTCGATCTTGCTCTCGTCGAGACCGCTGAATGGATCGTCCTCGCCTTCGCCTTGCCCTTCGCCCACATGCTTGAGCATAGCGAAGCGCGATGGCTTGCGCTCGAGATCAGGCCGCTCACAGCGCGGACACTGCGGCTTGGCCGCCGTGTCGATACGGCTCGAGAAGAAGTTGAAGACCGTGTGGCAGTCGGAACAGTAGAATTCGTAGATCGGCATAGCTCACGGATCCGTGCGGGTCAGTCCGTTCGATTCGTTTGTGCCTTGGGGGCGAGGGCCATCGTTTTATCACAGGAGACCTCGAACCGCGGTGCCGGACGGGACGTAATGTTGCTCGATAGGTTGTGCGATTAGGCTGTCGTCGCGCGCTGATCTGCGGTACGCTTCGCCGGCTTCAACGGAGTAGGAAATCATGAATCACTGGACGCCGAGCTCGTGGCAGGCATTAGAAGCTAAACAGCAGCCGATCTATGACGATCCGGTGGCGCTCGAACGAGCTGTGCAGCAGCTCGCCAAGCTGCCGCCGCTGGTCACCTCGTGGGAGATCGAGACCCTCAAGAAACAGCTCGCCGAAGCCTCCGATGGGCGGCGCTTTCTGCTGCAGGGCGGTGACTGCGCCGAGGTCTTCAGCGAGTGTGAATCGCCGATCATCGCCAACAAGCTGAAGATCCTGCTGCAGATGAGCCTCGTCCTGGTGCACGGTGGCAAGCGGCGAGTGATCCGGGTCGGACGCTTCGCCGGGCAGTACGCCAAGCCACGTTCCGACGATTTCGAAACCCGCGACGGCAAGAAGCTGCCGAGTTACCGGGGCGACCTAGTCAACCAGCTGCAGTTCGATGAAGAGCACCGGGTCAACGACCCGGAGCGTTTGCTGCGCGGCTACGAGCGCGCCGCCCTGACCTTGAACTTCATTCGCTCGCTGGTCGACGGCGGCTTTGCCGACCTGCATCACCCCGAATACTGGGACCTGGGCTTCGTCAAGCACTCGCCGCGCGCCGCCGAGTACCAGAAACTGGTCGAGGGCATCGGCGATTCGCTGCGCTTCATGGAGACCCTGGCCGGCCGCCAGGTGGGAGACATCAACCGGGTCGATTTCTTCACCAGTCACGAAGGTTTACATCTGCACTACGAGCAGGCGCAGACCCGACGGGTGCCGCATCGCCCCGGTTGGTACAACTTGGCAGGCCACTGTCCGTGGATCGGTATGCGGACCGCCGATCCGGGCGGCGCCCACGTGGAGTACTTTCGCGGAATCGCCAATCCGATCGGTATGAAAGTCGGTCCGAGCGTCGAGCCAGACACCCTGGTCGAGCTCCTGACCCGCCTCAATCCCGGCAACGAGCCCGGCAAAGTGACGCTGATCCATCGTTTCGGTACCGACAACATCGCCAAGCTGCTGCCGCCCTTGATCGAGGCCGTCCGGCGCCAGGGGCGCCGGGTGGTGTGGTGCTGCGATCCGATGCACGGCAACACCATCAAGACCGCGGATGGCATCAAGACTCGGCGTTTCGACCACATCGTCGCCGAGCTCGAGCAGGCCTTCGATATCCATACCGATCTCGGTAGCTACCTCGGCGGCGTCCACATCGAGCTCACCGGTGACAACGTCACCGAGTGCACCGGTGGGGCGCGCGGGCTATCCGACGAAGGCCTCAAAGAGTCGTACAAGACCTTCGTCGATCCGCGGCTCAACTACGAGCAGGCCCTGGAGCTCGCCTTGCGGGTGGCGCAGCGGATGAACCGCATGCTCGAAGCGGCGGCGATCGAGAGTCCGGTCGTCTTCTGAGGCCAGGCCAGCTCGACGAACACGGGGCGGAGCGTTGCGGAACCCGTTGTGGCCGAAGGGTCAGTCCGCCTCTAGACGGCTCAGCCAGCGCGCTCGGCGAGGATCTTCCACTCGCCGTCTTCGCGTACCAACTCTAGGGTCTTCTGCGCGAAGTCGCGGTAGTTGTCCGACCGATAGGCCTGATCGAAGCGAACCCGGGCATGCTCCGGGCCGAGCAGCTCGGCGTCGATCCGACTCAGGCCGACCTGGATGAAGTGCGGCCTCGAGATCCGGCGGATGCGCAGTGCTTCCCAATCGGAGCGGCTCATCGAGCGTGGTGGCTGGAACTTCTTGGAATAGCTCGCGAGATACTCGTCCGGCCGCTGGCTGGCCCAGGCTTCGGCCCAGTCCGCGGTGGCTTCGAGCAACTCCTCCAGGGGATCGATACCTTCGGCGGCCGCGAGAACGACTGCGGACATCTCGCTGGCGTCAGCAAGGGGCGGCTCGTCGGTGACCGCAGGCCCCAGCGGCGCGGCGGTCGGCGTCGTCTCTTCGATCGACTTGGAGGGCTCGGTGAGCTCGGTAGCCGGCTCTGAGTGCTCGGTGGCGAGCGGTGTGGCCTTGGCGTCGGCGAAGGCTGGCGATTCACCACCCGAGTGGGTCACGTAGAGAGCCCATAACACCAGGATGGCAGACATCGCTCCGGACGCAGCGGCCGACAACCGTCGCCGCCAGCGCGGGCCCCGCGCCACGGCATAACCGGCATAGGGGTGGAGGCGCCGGCTCTCGACCGGGCTCGGATCGGCGCTAGCGGGCCGGGCGTCGGTAGGCGCCTCGCGGACCGGAGCGTCCGGCTCGGTGGCTGGGTCGGCGGTCGGTGGATCGGCGGCGAGCACGCTCGCCTCGGCCTGGAGGTCGAAAGGCTCGACCCCTTCATAAATCTGTTTCTCGACAGCCCAGCGAATCAACCGGCGGCTTTCCTTGTCGAGGCGCAGGAACTTGATGCCCATGCCGGCGGGTTGCTGGGGACCTTCGTCCTGATGTCTCGTCCAGACCACCTCACCCGTGCCGCGGATCAGCTTGAGCCCGTCGATCAGGGTAAACTCGAAGTCCAACAACGTACCCGGAGGACGAGGCGCTTGCGAGCGGACGAACATGCCGGTGATCGAGATGTTCGACGAATACTCGGTCAAGAAGCCTTGGAAGTGGGGGAAGCGCAGGCTGATCTTGCGCTCCAAGGCGACCCGCACCGCCGAGATCGGCGTCTGAAGATTGCGCCGGAGCTCCTGGGTCTGTAGAGCCAGGGTTGCCTTGGGATCTGCCGTATGTGTCGTTTTCATGGTGGTGAAGGGTCCAAACTAATGGTCTGTCACCAACCTTACGGCGAACATTACGTTTTATCGGTTCAGTTTTGCCATCTCGCCGTCACATTCCTCCGCCAGGATCGGAGCCGATGAAAGACCCCGCCGTGTCGCACACGAGCGGCGCACGATTCGTCGCTCTGGGTATCTTGCTGAGCAAGGTCGGTGGCTTGCTGCGCGAAATGATTATCGCGCGCTTCTTCGGCGTCGGACCTCATGGTGACGTCTACCGCACCGCTTTTCGCGCCCCCAACATCTTGCAGAACCTGCTTGGTGAGCAAACCTTGTCCGCCGCCTTCATCCCGATCTACTCGCGCATGCTGGCGGAGGGCCGGCGCGAGGATGCCGGGCGCTTTGCCGGCGCCGTCTTCGGCCTGCTGGTCGCGGCAGTCAGCGGCTTGGTGCTGCTCGGCGTGCTCTTCGCCCCCTTCATCGTGTCGGTGCTGGCGGCAGGCTTTCGCGGCGACGCCGCCGCGGTGGCGGCGGGAGAGGCGACGGTCGATCGTTTTCCCCTCACCGTGGCGGCAGTACGCATCATCTTCCCGATGACCGGCCTGCTGGTGCTCTCCGCCTGGGCTTTGGGGATCCTCAACAGCCACCGCCGCTTCCTCTTGCCTTACCTCTCGCCGCTGGTGTGGAACGCGGCGATCATCAGCGCCATCTTCTGGTCGGCCAGTCGCACCGACCCGGGCGCTTCGCCGCTTGCGGCGATGGAGCGCTGGCTGTTCGCCGCCTGCTTCGGCGCCCTGATCGGTGGTCTGCTGCAGTTCGCCGTGCAGCTACCCCTGGTGTTTCGGCTCACCGAAGGCCTGCGCCTTTCCTGGTCGACACGGGTGGCCGGGGTGCGCGACGCGCTGCGCGCCGTCGGGCCGGCGATGGCCGGGCGTGGGGTGGTGCAGCTGTCGATGTATCTCGACATGTTTCTCGCCAACTGGCTGGCGGCCGGCGCGCCGAGCGCTATTGGCTTCGCGGTGATCCTGATCAACCTGCCGCTGGGAGCCTTCGGCATGTCGGTGGCGGCGGCGGAGCTGCCGGAGCTGGCGCGGGCCGACCCGGAGCGCGGCAGCCGCCTGGTGAGTGAGCGCATCGGTCGTGCCCTGCGGCAATCGGCCTTCGTCATGGTACCGGCGGTGGCGGGTTATCTCTGCTTCGGCTTTCTCGTCGCCGGCCTGGTGTTCCGCGGCGGTAGCTTCACCCACGAAGACAACCTGCTGGTCGCCGTGGTGCTCGCCGCCTACACCCTGGGACTCCTCGCCTCGGCCGCTTCCCGCCTGTTGCAGAACGTATTCTTCGCCTTGCGCGACACGCGCACCCCGGCGCGGATCGCTACGGTGCGCCTGGTGTCGTCGGCGATTTTCGGGACCCTCCTGATGCTGTTCTTCGATCGGTTTGCGGTCGCCGAGGTGTTCGAGCTTGCCGGCCCGAGCGAGGGCCTCTTCTTTGGTGCGGTCGGTTTGGCGCTGGCTTCGAGCGTCGCCGCCTGGGCTGAGCTCGGGCTGTTGTTGCGTGTGCTGCGCCGGCGGCTGCCCGGCGCGCGCCTGCCACTGCGCTGGATCGCCCGCCAACTGGTGCTGGCTTTCGTCTTGACGCTGCCGGCGCTGACGCTCTGGATTGCGCTGGCCGACTGGGAACTGGTACCCCAGGCGCTCCTGGTTCTGCCGGTCTATGTCGCCTCCTACTTGGGCTACGCCTGGTGGCGCCACACACCCGAGCTCGAGCTCTGGCTCGGGCGGATACGCCGTCGTCGGTCTCTTGGATGATTTAGCTCGTCCGATCCTCGGTCGCTGGGGCGAAGTGAGGCGTTCGGGTTGTGAACGGCACGAACGGGGCCGAGTCACGGGCGTAAGCTAAATAGAGACGCGCGGCCGCCACAGTGGCGTCGCCAGCGAGTGCTGAAGCGCCGCCCCAGAGAAGCGCTAATCGCCGAGCGCCATCAGAGAGGAGGCCCCATGAGGCTGAGCCGGAAGACCTGTGTCCAAGACACCAGGATCTCGAAACTGCCGCCAACTATCGTCATCCTCGTGATCTGCCTGGTCTTTGCCGATGCCACATCCGCGGCAAAGAAAGGGCGCCACGATCAGGAGCTGGTCGCAGCGATCGCTAGCCGCGGGATCGATCCGAGCGCCGTGACAGTGCCACATCGACTGACGGACGAGATGCGGCAATGGGTGCACACTCTTGCGCCGTCGCGCCTCAATCGGCAGCAGAAGCTCGAGCACCTCCTGCAGGGCCTATTCGATCCCGGGCAGCTGGAGCTCGAGTACGTCTGGGGCTATACCGGGACGGCGGTCGAGGTCTTCGAGCAGCATCAAGCCAACTGTCTAGCCTTCACCTACCTTTTCGTCGGTCTGGCGCGGGAGCTCGGGGTGCCGGTGCACTTCCTGGCAGTGGAGAACGTCGAGTCGTACCGTAAGGCCGGCGATCTGGTAGTCGTCTCCGACCATGTCGCTGTGGGCCACGGCCATCACCGTGACCTCACGGTCTACGACTTCTCAGCCCAGTCGCAGGATCGTACGCCGATCGGCTTGCGGCGTATCTCCGACTTGACCGCGGTGGCCATGTTCCACTCCAACCGCGGCGCCGAAACCCTGCAGCAGGGCGACGCTAAGGGCGCGACGCACTGGCTGGAAACCGCCGTTGCGCTCGACCCGGAGCTGGCCAACGCCTGGGTCAACCTGGGGGTTGCGCGGCGTCGCCTCGGTAACGCCGCCGGCGCCGAGGCTGCCTACAAGAGCGCCTTGGCGGCCGAGCCGCGCACCTACTCGGCCTACCAGAACCTGGCGTCGCTGCTCTCGGTCCGTGGCCGCTCGACCGAAGCCCGGCAGTACGAGAAAGCTCTGCGCCGGTCACCGGCCCGAAACCCCTACACCTTCCTGTCGCTCGGCGATATCAGCCTGAACAGTGGCCGGTTGACCGAGGCGCGGCAGTTCTATCGCCGGGCGGTCAGTCTCGATCGCGACGACGCCGAGTCCTATGCCGCCCTCGGTGAGGCCGCAGCCTTGGCTGGTGACTGGCGCACGGCGCGCAAGATGTTGCGCAAGGCACAGAAGCGGGACGACGACCACCACCGTACGGTGCGTCTGGCAGAGCGCGTGGAGACGGGGCGCGACAGCTGAGCCGACCCCATCGGCCGACCGAGGGACGGGGCCGCCGCGGCTGTTGCCGGCTCGGGAGGATCGGCTCCGGCCCGGCGGTGGCTTGGGATATAGTTGGCGAGCATAGGAGGTGCTCTGATGAACGGGTTGGCGACTGGCAGGTCGCGACGGTTCATGACGGTCATCGGTCGGGCTCTGCGGACGCTGTCCGCCGTCGCCGTGCTGGTCGGTGTCCTGGCGTGTGCGGCGCCGGCCGAGCTCGACTACCGCACCGCCCTGCAGCAGCTGCTGCGCGAGCGAGGCCTGGACCCGGCCAACGTCGTCGTACCCTACGGCCTCACCGAAGAGATGCGGCAGTGGGTGCATTCGGTGGTGTCGAAGAACCTGGGGCAGGCCGACAAGCTGCGCCGACTGAGCGAGCTGCTGCTCGACTCGGACCGCTTCAAGCTCGAATACGCCTGGGGCTTCACCGGCACCGCGAGCCAGGTCTTCACCCAGCAAAAAGCGAATTGCTTGGCTTTTACCAACCTCTTCGTCGGTATGGCACGGGAGCTCAACGTGCCGGTCTACTTTCTCGCCGTCGAGCGGGTCGAGACCTATCGCAAGGAGGGCGACCTGGTAGTGGTGTCCGACCACGTTGCGGTCGGCTATGGCGATATCCACGGCGACTCGATGGTGTTCGACTTCTCGGAGTTTCGCAACGAGGGCTATCGGGACGTGCGGCCGATCTCCGACATGACCGCCATCGCCATGTTCCACTCCAATCGCGGCGCCGAGAGCCTGCAGACAGGCGAGATCGACGAGGCTTTGAACTGGCTGCGCACCTCCGTCGCCATCGACCCGGAGCTGACGCCTGCCTGGGTCAACCTGGGCGTGGTGCTGCGCCGCGCCGGCGACCAGAGGGGGGCCGAGGACGCCTACAAGCACGCCCTCGAGATCGACCCGCGGATGATCTCTGCTTACCAGAACCTGGCCGCATTGCTGAGCTTCCAGGGGCGTGACCGCGAGGCTAGCAGCTTCCTCGAGGTGATGCGCCAGACGCCCAATCGCAACCCCTACTCTTACCTCTCATTGGGCGACATCAGCCTGCGCAACGGCCACCTTGAAGAAGCACGGCGCTATTACCGCCGCGCCGTCAACTTGAGCGATGGCGATGCCGAAGTCCTCGCCGCCCTCGGCCACGCCGCCGCCGCCGCCGGTGACCTGCGCACGGCCCGCAAGATGCTACGCCGAGCTCAGAAGATCGACGGCGACAATCCCCGCACCCAGCGGTTGGCGGACCTGGTCAAGCGTAGTCGGGGGTAGGTGACTTGCGTGTGCTCATCCAGCCTCCGTGTCCCCTGCGGGAAGCCCTGATGGAGGGGGCATTTGACCCCTTGTGCCAGCAACCGGACGGTTAAACGAGAGTCATTGACGCCCTGCGACAGCAATCGGAGGGTTACATGAGGGTCATTCCGAACGGTTAAATGAAGGTCATTGGCGCTTCGTGATAGCAACCTGCGGGAAGGCTGGATGAGGGGCATCCGCGCTTTGTGGACCTTGCGGGAAGACTGGGTGAGGGTCATCCACGGTCCGTGGACCCTACGGGAAGGCTTGGTGAGGGTCATCTGCGGTTCGTGCACCCTGCGGGAAGGCTGAATGAGGGGCATCCACGGTTTGTGCACCCCTGCAGGAGGTCGGGCTCGATGGACGCTTGACGCCTGAAATTCGCTATGCTAGTTATTTAGGCCAGATAGAAAATTCTGACGATTTCAATGCTTCCCGATTCGATTGTTTGCAAGGGATTCAATGCACTCTAGCCGCCCCGTCTTTGTACTTGTCCTGGTTTGGCTTGTTGTGTCGGTGCCAGGCTTGGCGGAGCCTGTTCGGATTCAGCTCGTCGTCGAAGATCCGGCAATCCGATCGGATGCTAATTGGGTCGCTTCGCCGGTCGCTGGCCCGCCTGGGAGACCGCTTCTGCCGGCTGTCAGGGGGAAGGCCGAGGTTCCTGGCCTCGCTCGAGTGGATCTGAGCCCGGAATTTTCCTGGCGATTGCAGGTCGAGGCGCCCGGCTTG
>JBCCGX010000116.1:0-13842 GCA_039029035.1 Acidobacteriota bacterium
GCCGAGGATCGAGATCGGCTGGGTGGTGAGATCCCACAGTTTCACCGTCTCGTCGGCGCTGGCAGTGGCCAGCCAGCGGCTGTCGGGAGCGAATGCGACGGCGGTGATAGCCGCCTCGTGGTCGCGTAGAGCGATCGGGGCAGCGAGATCTTGGGCCGGCCACAGGTAGACGACCCCGGACTCACTGCCGGTCGCCAGCCAGGCGCCGTCGGCACTGGCGGCGACGGCCTGCACTGCATCGCGATGCTCTTGCAGCACCGCCGGCTCGGCACTGGGATCCTCGGCGGTGAGATCCCAGACCCGGGCGGTCCGATCCCGGCTGACGGTGATCAAGCGTCGCTGCTCGGCGCCGATGGCGAGCGCAGTGATCGCACCACGGTGACCCTGCAAGACGTGCACTTCACGACCGAGGCGATTGGCCTCCAGGCTCCAGACTCGGGCGGTGAAGTCTTGACTGCCCGTCGCCAGCCAGCGGCCCTTCGGGTCGATCACCACCGTCGTGAGGGTGTCTTCGTGGCCGTTCAGAACGATCGGGTCAGCTGCCGGATCAGCGCCTGCCAGATCCCACAGGCGAGCGCTGTGGTCAGCGCTGGCGGTGGCCAGCCAGCGACTGTCGGAGGTGATCGCCAGGGCATTGATCGAGCTGTGGTGCCCCAGGAGAGAGATCGGCCTGGCGGTGGACGGGTCTGCGAGGTCCCACAGCTGCGCCGTGTTGTCCTCGCTGGCGGTGGCCAGCCACCGATTGTCGGGGCTGATGGCGAGCGCGTTCACTGAGCTGGCGTGGCCGGCGAGAAGGATCGGCTCGACCGCCAGATTGTTGATCTCGAGGTTCCACAGCCGCGCCGTATTGTCCTCGCTGGCGGTGGCCAGCCAGCGACTGTCAGGGCTGTAGCCGACGCTCGAAACGGCGTCCTGGAATCCGCGTAGGCCGACTGAGGGGTCGCCCGAGCTGGCTTGGGTCAGCTGCCACAGCCGCGTGGTGCCGTCGGCGCTGGCGGTGGCCAGTTGGTGACTATCGGGGCTGATGGAGAGGGCGTTGATCGGCCCGTCATGCCCCCGCAAGATGGTCGAGGCCGAGGCCGGTTGAGTGCCTTGGAGGTTCCATAGGCGGACGGTCTGATCCCAACTGGCAGTGACCAGCCAGTGACCATCGGGACTGATGGCGACGGCGGAGATCGGACCGCGGTGGCCGGAGAACACCGCCCTGGCGGTGAGGCTTCCTGCGGTGAGACTCTCCACTTCTTCACCGAGGTTCCACAAGCGCGCCGTGTTGTCGTGGCTGCCGGTGATCAGCAGGCGGCTATCGGGACTGATGGCCAGGGCGTCGACCGAACTGTCGTGGCCGAGCAGGAGGCTCGAGGTCGGCCTGCGATTGCCGCCTTGCAGACGACTCAGATCCCAGCGCCGAGCCGTGTTGTCGAAGCTGGCGGTGACCAGCCAGCGGCTGTCGGGGCTGATCGCGACAGCGCGCACCGGCCCCGTGTGCCCGGTCAGAACATAGGGCTCGGCATTTGGATCGGCAGCGTTCCAGATGCGGGCGGTGTTGTCGTCACTGGCGGCGACCAGCCACCGACCATCGGGACTGATGGCGACGGCGCCGACAGCGTCCTCCGCCCCGGGGAGAATCAGGGACTCGACCAGGTGCGTGTCGCCGCCCGCGCCCAGGCGATAGCAGTGCGCCGTGCGGTCTTCGCTGCCGGTGAGCATCGAACGGCTGCCCGGGCCGAAAGCGATGGAAGTGATCGAATCCTTATGGCCTTGATAGATGGTGGGCTCGCCTTCGAGATCGTCGAGCCGCCGCAAGACGACCCGATCCGACTGGCCGCCGGAGGCCAACCAGCGGCCATTGGGGCTGATCGCAAGGGCGGTGATCTCGCCATCGTGGCCGGTGAGGACCACCGGTTCACGGCTCGGGTCGGCAAGATCCCAGCCTCGGATGGTGCCGTCGTCACTGCCGGTGACCAGCCAACGGCCGTCGGGGCTCGTCGCGATGACACCGACACTGTCTTCATGGCCGACGAGAGCGTGCCCACCGACTCGGCTGAGCACGGTACGCAAGGCTTCGATCGGAGCGCGGCCTCGGGTCGCCTGGTACCCCTCGGAGGCCTTCGGCGGGCGGGCGCGCGGCTCGATACGATGGGCCTCGATCCCGTACAGCAGGCTGCGCTGCGGAAAACGGCTCAAGTTCTTCTTGGCCTGCGACACCAGCAGGCCCGAGAGTGACCGCTGGCCGTGCTCTCGCGCCAGCCGCCATTCGTAGAAGGCGAGACCCGCCAAGCCCAGAGCCAGGGCGAAGCCGAAACCGAGGGCGATCGACACCTGGCGCGTGCGGCGCTGCTTCTCGCGCTGCGCCGCGGCCTGGCGCTCGGCCTCGTGCTCTTGGTCGCGTCGTCGCTCGCTGGCGGCGAGGAAGTCCATCGCCAGCGTGAAATCGCCACCGTAGCGTTCGGCCCAGGCGGCAGTCGGACCCTCGCGTTCCTTCCAGTCCAGGGCGAGATCGAGATCCGGGGTGCTCCACAGACCGGCCTGGTCGCTCTTCCACAGACGCGCCGTCTCCACCAGTCGACGATAGAACTCGGCCGAGGCTCCCTCGTCACTGACCCAGCCTCGGAGTCGCGTCCACTGACGGATGAGGCTCTCGTGGCTGATGTCGAGCACTGAATCGTCATCCAGTGGCACACCGGCGGGTGGAATCAGAAAGCTGCGGTCCGGGCTGCGGAAGACCTCGGCCACTGCCGCCACGTCCTCCGCCGCGACCCCCGCGGTCCGTGCCACCTCGCCGAGGCGCGCCGGGCGCCGGGTGTCGCGTTGCCCCGTACCGCGCTCGGAAAGGGCGCGAAACATCTTCTCGGCGACGCGTTGACGCTCTGAGCTGAGCTCGTCGAAGGCCTCGTCGGCATGGCGGGAGAGGGCGTTCTCGAAGCCACCCACCGCCTCGTAGCCTTCCAGGGTCAGGGCGATGTGCTCGCCGTGCATGGTCTTGGTGCCGGAGCCCCAGGCCTCGTTCCACAAGCGCATCATCAGATGCTGCATCAGCGGCAGCTGGTCGGGTTCGTCGCCCATGTCGTTGAGCAACCGGTTGACCAGCCGCGGCTCGACCGTGCCGCCGAAGACACTCGCCGGCCCGACGATCGCCGATCGCCGCTGCTCGCGATCGAGCCGCGGGGTGAGGAACTGACTCTCGTTCAGCGCCTCGGGCAGGCCGTCGAACAAGGCGCAGTCGCCGAGGAAATCGGAGCGCATGGTGAGCACGACGTAAACCGGCAGGTCGGGCTGCTGCGCCGTCTGCAACAGCAGGGCGACAAAGGCGTCGGCCTCGTCGCTGTCACCGTGCCGGTGGTAACGGAAGATCTCTTCGAACTGGTCGACCAGGACCAACAGGTGGGTGTGCTCGGGCAAGGGCGTGTCGGCCAAGATCTCCGCCAGGCCCAAGGGGCCGCGGCGCAGGCTGGCGAGGAGCAGACCGCTGGCCAGGGGATGGCCGCCGCGCTCCGGTCCGAGAGCGGAGTCGGTCAACAGGGCCTCCGCCAGGCGCTCCATCGGCCGGTCACCGGGGCGCAGATCGGCGATCCGCCAGCGGGCGCCGGCGTTGGCCAGGTAGCCCGCCTCCAGGGCTGGGATCAGCCCGGCCTTGATCAGGGAGCTCTTGCCGCAGCCCGAGGTGCCCACCACGCCGAGGAAGCGCGATCGATCGAGCTTCTCGAGCAGTTGATCGATGTGCGCCTCGCGGCCGAAGAAGACGTCGATCTCGTCGGCTTCGAAGGGCCGCAGGCCGGCGTAGGGCACCCGGGTCACGCGTCGTCCTCCAGGGCAGCGAGGAAGATGTCCAGGGCATCGTCGATCGCACCGTCATGAGCTTCGATCGTCGTCAGGTTCGGCAGCGCCAAGCGCACCGGGTCTTTGGGCGCCGGCGGCCCTTCGAGGATGGCCAAGCCGCGCAGCGGCTCGTCACGCTTCCAGGCCAGCTTGCGTAGCACCAAGAGTTGATCCCGCACCCATTTGGCGCCGACGGTGCCATAGAGGATGATCAGCGCGTCGCAGAACATCAGGTTCTGCTCGAAATCCTCCCGTACCTCAGTTGGCGAGCCTTGCATCAGCGGCATGGCATAGGCCACGCCACGCTCCTCCAAGGCGGCGCCGACCGCCTCGGCGAGCTCGAGATCGCCTGCTTCAGCGTTCAAGAAAACGAGAGCGTCGGTGGAGACCTGATCGGTGGGGCTCGTCGCCGTGGGCTCTTCCACCTTCGGGGTGGCGAGCTCGACGGCGGTGCGCTTGAGCTCTTCGGAGCCCACGGCACGGACCGTTTCGCACTCCAGGAAAGCACGGTGCGCCGCGTCAGTGACCGTGGCGGGATCGAGATCGCGGCTGCGCCACTGCAGGATCGGCAGCTCGGCAGCCACGGCGCGATCGTACTGCGTCCGGACGTAGCCTTCGGGCAGCCCCGGCGGCCGCCGCCCGGGCAGGGCACTGAGTAGCTGCACGAAGAGGGTCGAGCGGGCCAGGTCGGCGTCGACCTGGCGCTGGAAGTCCTGCGGATCACGCGCTAGCCAGGTGTCGGGTAGGACGGCGAGCCCGGCCTGCTCCAAGTAACGCCGCATGGCGTCGCACTCGGCATCCAGGTCGTCGGTAACCTCGGCCAGGAACACCGTGCCCTGGGTTGCTTCGACCTCAGAGTCCGCCGCCGTCGCGGGCTCGGCAGGCTCCTCGACTTCCTTGAGCTGCTTGAGCTCGTCCGCCAGGTTGGTGGCCAGGCGGGTCAGCTGATCGAAGTAGCTCATATTGTCCGGGTTCTTCGGATCGGGCCACGGTGCGCCGAGGATCCGCGGTGGACTGCCCTCCCCCTCCTGCACCCAGAAGCGGTAGCCGAGCAAGTCGGCAAACTGCTCGGGCCGTTCGCCGAGCTCCACCTGATCGCGCTCGACGATAAAGATCCGCGAGCCCGCGCGCTGCTTGGAGCCGACCACCTTCAGGAAGGTGTCCTTCTCGCGCAGGGTCCATTCCGAGGCCATGTAGCCCGGCGACAGGATCACCAGCAGGGTCGCCGTCTGGCCGAGAGTGTCGAGGATCTCGGGCGTCAGGTCGACATGGCGCGACAGCTGGTGGTCCATCCACAGGGAGTATGCCTCCTTGCGCCCGAGCTTTTGCGCCAGCAGGATCTCGAGGGTCTCGACCAGGGTCGTGACCCAGCCCTTCTCGACCCCCGGAAACGGCAGGTCGTCGACATGGGCGTAGCTAACGAAGATGTCGTGTTTGTAGTCGGGAACGAAAGCCATAGAGAGCTGGCGCCTCGTCGCGAATCTGTCGCCCTTGAGGATGGAATCTAGCACAGGGCGGGTGTGGAGCTGCGCGCCTCTCGTCCGCATTTGGGAAGTCCGTGTCCGCAAATGGGGTGGACGATGGCCACGAGCCTCGGTTCATCGTCACCTCGTCCCACAAACGCCACCAGGCATTGAGATGCCTGGCTACGCTCTCTCGTCCCCCAGGGACGGGCGCAAATGCCTCGGATTCGAGTCCGGGCCGTGTCGCCACGGGTTCAAGTGCCGAGGCTGTTCGCGTCGACCCTGGGCGCATCAACAGTCTGCTGCCTGGGTTATCGCGCGAACCTCCTCTGGCATAGCACTTGCTATTTCGAACGGCACAGGAGGCCAATCAATGGGAACATTCATCCAGGATCTTCGCTTCGCCGCTCGCACCCTCGTCAAACGGCCGGGCTTCGCAGCGGTGGCTGTCTTGACCCTGGCGCTGGGCATCGGCGCCAATACCGCGATCTTCAGCATCGTCTACGGCATTATGCTGAAGCCATTGCCCCTACCGGAGCCGCAGCAACTGGTCACCGTGTGGGAAAACCGCGAGGCGCGCGGCGGGCCGGTGGACGAATGGACCAACGGCGCCAACTTCCTCGATTGGCGCGAGCGCAACCGGGTGTTCGAGAGCCTGGCAGTCTATGGTGGCTGGAACGCCGATCTGAGCGGTGCCGGCGAGCCCGAGAGACTGCTCGGCGAGATCGTTTCGCCCGAGTACTTCCGTCTGCTGGGCATGGCACCAGCCCGGGGGCGTGATTTTCAAGCGGCCGAGGGGCAGCCGGGTGCTGAGGGGGTCGTGGTCTTGAGCCACGAGCTGTGGCAGCGTCGCTTCGGGGCCGATCCCGAGATCGTCGGCCGGTCTCTGACGTTGAACGACAGCAGTTTCAACGTGATCGGGGTCCTGCCGGCGGGCTTCCGCTCGCCCTTCTCACCCGATGCCCGGGTCTGGCGGACGCGGACGATCGACCCGAGCTCCGACGACCGCGGCAACGCTTACCTGCGCGTCGTTGGACGGCTGCGGTCCGACGTCGGCCTGGCGGAGGCGCGAGACGACATGGCACGGGTGGCGGCGGAGATCGCCGAGCAGTATCCGGCCGAGTATCGCGACGTTGGCGCGTCGATCGTTCCCTTGCGGGAGCAGATCGCCGGGCCGGGCCGGCCGGCCCTTCTCGCCCTCCTCGGGACGGTAGGCTTTGTGCTGCTGATCGCCTGCGCCAACGTCGCCAACCTGCTCCTCGGGCGCTCCGCCGAGCGCCAGCGCGAGATCGCTTTGCGCGCCACCCTCGGTGCTGGCCGCAGTCGTCTGGCACGCCAGCTGTTGACCGAGAGCCTCTTGTTGGCCTTTGTCGGTGGCGGCCTGGGCATCCTGCTCGGTGTCTGGGGCCAGGAGATTCTGCGCGCCTTGGCGCCGCCTGCGGCGCCGCGCCTCGACGAGGTCGCAATCGACGGCACCGTCGTCGGCTTCTCTTTCGGCCTGATGCTGCTGACCGGGATCCTCTTCGGCAGTGCCCCGGCACTGCAGGCATCGAGGCTCGAGCTGTCGGGTGCTTTGCGCAACAGCCGCGGCAGCGTCGGCAGCCTCTTCCGTCGACGGCTGCGTGCCGCCCTGGTGGTCGGGGAGCTGGCGCTGGCGCTGGCGCTCCTGGTGGGCGCTGGGCTGTTGGTGCGTAGCTTCGACTCGCTGCAGCGCGTCGAGCCCGGCTTCGCGCCCGACCGGGTCGTCGCCTTCGGACTGCAACTGCCCCAGACCCGATACGAGGCGCCGCAGCAGATCGCTGGCTTCTACGCCGATCTCGTCGAACGGCTGGCGCGCCATCCCGGGGTGGAGTCGGCCGCCACCATCTCGTCCTTGCCGCTTTCTGGGAGCGACTCCGACGTCACCATCACGGTGGAAGGTCTGCCGCCGGCGCAGCCCGGCGACGAGCCCGCCGCCTGGTACCGTCAGATCACGCCGGGCTACTTCGCCACCCTGGGCATCCGCACCGTGCAGGGGCGCAGCCTCGAAGCGGGTGACCGGGCCGACACGGCGCCGGTGGTGATGGTCAACGAGACTCTGGCGCGGCGTTACTTTGCCGGCGCCGATCCGATCGGCCGGCGGCTCAAGCTCGGCGGGCCGGACTCGCAGCGGCCGTGGCGCGAGATCGTCGGCGTCGTGGCCGACATCCACGCTCGCAATCTGGCTCGGCCGCCGGTCGACGAGATCTACCTCGCCCAGGCTCAGATGCCGACCCGGCAGACCAACGTGATTCTGCGCCTGGCCGAGGGTCAAACGGGTGCCCTGGCCCTGGTCCGCGCCGAGGTCGATGGGCTCGATGCCAACTTGCCCGTCGGCGCTCCGGTCGCCCTCGATCAGCTGGTCGCCCGGTCGGTCGCGATCCCGCGCTTCACCACTCAGATGCTCACCGCCTTCGCTCTCCTCGCCCTGGTGCTGGCAGCGGTCGGCATCTACGGCGTCATGGCCTACTCGGTGAGCCAGAGGACGCGCGAGATCGGCATCCGCATGGCCTTGGGGGCCGAGCGCTCCAGCGTCGTGCGCCTCGTGGTCGGCCAAGGTCTGGGACTCACCCTGGCCGGCCTGGCGCTCGGCGTCGGCACCGCCCTGGCCCTGGGCCAGGGACTCGAAGCGCTGCTCTTCGGCATCAGCCCCACCGATCCTGCCACCTTCGCCGCCACCGCTGCGCTGCTAATCGCGGTCGGCACCCTGGCCTGCTATCTACCGGCCCGGCGGGCGGCGCAAGTGGATCCGGTGGTGTCCCTGCGCGACGAGTGAGGGTCAACCCAGGAGATCCTGGATCTCTGGAAGAATCGCCTTCATCGGGATGCCCTCATTGCCGAAGCCACCGATTCTCTTGGGCGCCGGCGGCACCGGCGTGAAGCTATGGTGGAGGGCGACGAGTCGCCATTGCTCGTCGAAAACCGGGGCGCCGGAGGAGCCGAGCCGGGTGCTGGCCAGGTACTGGCATCGCCGATGGTCCGCCGCATAGTAGGTGATCCAGTTGTCCTGTAGGACGACTTTCTGGGGCGCTCCCATGGGGTGTTGAATGATGTAAACGGGAGCCTCGACGTCGAGAGTTCTTGCTTCCGGAATCAAGGGTTCGGTGCTCCATCCGTCCGGTGGACTGATCTCCAGCACGACATAATCGAGCTCTTCGACCGGGCTTCGCCGTTCGACCCGTCGTACCGGGCAGGCCTTGCCGGGCAGCGGCTTGCCCTGCGAGTCGATGCGAAAACCGAACCGGGCCTCGAAGCTGGAAGCCGATTCATCGTTGGGTACGACGTGGTGGTTGGTCATGACGTGTCGAGGGGTGAGCAGAAAGCCCGAGCCCTGGTCCGTTCCATCGGCTTTCTCGATCAGGCATGCACTCTCTGCGCAGGCCAAGCCTCGGGCCAAGAACTCGACGTCGAGGAAGCGGCCGTGACGGCTCCAGACTTTCTCCAGGCCTTGGGGCTCGACGAACTGGAAGGCGGGTCCATCCGAGGCCATTGGGGTGTTTGGGGTCTGTCCTTGGCCGAGTTGCAGGTGCGGTAGCTCGAGCGTTGTGAGAGCACTGTGTTCGATCAACTCGTAGGTGCTGAGCAAGAGTCCGAGGAAGAGCTTGCCTTCGAGATCCGGGCTGTGCTCGTGGAGATACTCGACGAAAGCACCGAGAAACGTGTGGGTGGGCCTATCTACGAGACGACCCAATCCCTCGAGGCGGCTCACCACATCGGTTGCGGCTGTAATGGGATGGGACAGGGACAGGGCATCGATCCAGTTCTTGGGCAAACCCGCCTCGACAAGTACCGAACGCATCCCCTCTCCGCCACGCAACGTCCAAGCAGGAAGCTTTCTGACTTCTGCCAAGAGGCGCTTGCGGTCTCTGAAAGAGAGCGTTATCTTGGCCATGCCAGTGTTCCGTCTGACAGTTTCCTGCTGCTATCTTCAGTCAAACAGGACACTGGCTAATTGGGCTTCTTGCGCCAGTTGTACTTGTCCAGGAGATGGCGCAAGAAGTTACCGACTTCCACGTCTTCGAGCTCCTCGACCAGATACTGGGCCAACAGTCCCAGAGGAGTGAAGTCGGTGGGCTCGCGTAGGAAGCCCTTGCCGTCGAGATCGTAGACGACGAGGCTCGCGGCGGAGCGGGGCTCTTCTTGCAACCTGTTACCCAGCGATTCGACCAGATTCGAAGGGAAACCGGCACGTACGAGAGTGGCCTTTCGGCCATCCCGTCGATCCCACAAGGGATACATAGCCAAAATGTTGGAGAGCGCCGTCCTGTCCGAAATCTTCATCCTTTGTCTTGGGATGAATGTTGGCTCGGGCTTGCGTTCTTCGCCTCGTTCCAGGAGCGCCCGCTGAAAATCCTTCACTTGTCTTGGGACATAGGTTGGCTCGGGCTTGCGTTCTTCGCCTCGTTCCAGGAGCGCCCGCTGAATGTCTTCCAAGTAGGTGTCGCGATCGAACTCTTCTTTGATGATGAAGTCTTTGACTTTGTGTGTTCGGAACGCATCTCGCATCAACTCGTGGATCTCAATGCCATGGCTGTTGGAGGTCACGACCACTGCCGACGTCTCGTTGTCTCTCGCGACGTTGAGAATCTCGGTCCATCTCTCGATCAATAGGTCGAATTCCTTGTCACCCGAATGGTCGTAATCCAGGCGAATGTTCAAAATCATCAAATCAATTTGGTCCTGACGCAGCAGAGAGAGCGTTTTGGCTCTACTTTCAGCCGATAGGATAACGCTTCCGGCAATATCCTTGAGCGGCTCTCGGAGCTGCTCTTCTCTCCAAACGCGCTCGTCGTCGACGATCAAGATCCTGGAATCTTGCATCTTTAGCCGCCGGCCTCACTGGGTTCGAGGCCGCTCTGGGTCCTTCGCTTGGCCCCCAGCAGAGCTTCCTGTACCGAGTCATGGTACTCGAATTGACTGATTGCCTGCTTGGAGAAATAAAAATTGATGTTTAAGTCCCGGTAGGCGTCGCGGATCTTGTCTTCCGTACCGTAGGCCGAAACAGCGATCAAGGAGGTGTATGAGCCGCGTCTTGCATCGAGTCGACGAACATACTTCATTAATTCGAAACCCTGAAAATTCTGTTCGTCAGAGTCATCCAGGCGCCAGTCTGAGATCACCAGGTCGAAGGAGATCGCGTCGATCTTCTGCTTGGCAGAAGCATAGGTGTGTGCCACCTCGATGCTCTGCTCCGATGGCAAGAAGTTGACCATGTACGATGCCCAGCTGTCTTCATCGTCGACAACCAAGATGCGGCCGTGTAGGCGCTTCTGGGATCCGGCCACGGCATGCGATGAGGAAACTCGCCAGCGGGCAACGGCCTGCTCTATGGCCAACACCAGATCCCGATCACTGTATGGCTTCCAGGCGCAGTCGATCGCACCTTCCTTGAAGATGCTTCGGGCCCGGTCCGTTTCGAGACTGCTCTCGAAAAGAACGGCGAACGCTCTAGGGGAAACAAGATCGAGGATGGCATGGAAATCTTCGAATAGCGACCACTCATCGAGCAAGATCAGTGCAGGTCGGCCAGGGGGTAGTTCAGCCAGTTGCTTCTCGAGCGCCGCGTTAGAGTTGGCGGTCACGACCTGGTAGGGCTCGCGGACGAGCGTCTCCCTGGCAAATCGCAGCCATTCCTTGTCGGTGTCGAAGAAGACAATGATCGGGTGGTCGTCCGACATGGCTAGGTTCTTGGAAGTCTGAGGGTGAAGGTGGAGCCCTGGCCCGGTGAGCTGGTGACAGAAATCTCGCCGCCGATATCCTTGAGAAAGGTCCTGACCCACCAGAGGCCGAAGCCTCGATGGCCGGTGTCCTCGCTCTTGCCGGCTCCGCTAGCGAAGAGTTTGAATATATGTTGCTTGTCACCGGGGCCCAGGCCGATCCCGGTGTCCTCGAAGTGCAGAAAAACAAAGTCGGCATCGATGTCTGCCGTGATCTCGAGAGTCTTCTTGGGTCGGGCTTTCATCGCTTCAACTGCGTTGAGGATGATCTCCAGAAAGAGCTCACGAAAGACTCGGTTGGCGGGGATTTTAGGTAAGGCGTCTGGAAGGCTGACTCGAATCGTGACGTCTTTCGAGATCGAAGCATGGCGAATCGCGCTATTCAACAGCAGCTTGAGATCGGTTGGAGTTCGGCTTGCTCTAGAGGCTCTCGAAGGCTTCAACAGCAAATTCGAAAGCTCGAGCAGATAGGTGGTGCTGAGTTGAATAAGCTCCGCAGCCTCTTGGGCCTGTATTCGCTTGCCCATATCTGGTAGATCGGAGAAAAGTCCGCTGAGCTCACGCGTCTTGACTCGGATCATTCCACCCTTGTTACCTAGGCGGTGGGCAAAGCTACCTGCGAGCTTGCCGAGCTCGGCCCACTTTTCCATTTTCACCCGATTCCTGGCTTCGGCGAACTCGCGAGCGTTCTTGATCGCGATCGCGGCCTGAACGCCGAACAGCTGGGCGATCCCAGGATACTCTTCTTTCGGATCATTGAGTTCCGAGTAATGAAGGTAGAGGACCCCCAATCGCTCGCCGCTGTAGAGGAGGGGGATCACCCAGGTGCTGCCTTCGGTTCGCGGATCAGTGTTCTGATCGAGCTGTGAGCTCCAGCCACCCACCTGGCCGAGAGTGAAGAGGCCCTCCAGCCACTCATCGTCCGCCGGAGGCTCGATACCCACCTCCATATCGCCGTCCTGCTCGACATGGATGCCCGGTCCGAGATCCGAGCTATTCGCCGGGAACGTATAGAGCGTTGCCGCATCGGATTCCAGAAGGCGATTGGCGCTCTCGGCGATCAACTTGGCAGCCTCGCGTAGCTTGAGCAGCGAACTCACTTCGGTGCTGACTTCATAAAGGTCCTCGAGCTTCTCCGATCGTAAGGCAAGGGTTTCGTACAGTCGGGCGTTGTCGATCGCAACCACGGCAAGGCTGGCGATGGCCTCTGCGAACTTGATGTCTCGTTCATCGAACGCTCCGAGGCGCGGACTCTCGATGTTGAGGACGCCGATGACCTGGCCACTCGCCACCATCGGCACGGCGAGCTCGGACTGAGCCTCCGACAGGCCGCTGACATAACGGACGTTTTCGCGGGTGTTGGGGACCAAGGCGGTCTTGCCCTCGCGCGCCACCCAGCCGGTCACCCCGCGATCGATCGGCAGCTCAATTTCGAACCCGGGCAGAGTTCGGTCCTTGGTCCACGCTTCGGCGCGCAAGACCTGGCGGTCGTCGCTCAGCAGGCGCACAACGACAGCCAGGTCTTCTTTCCCCATCAGGTCGACCAGCTTTTCGACGATGGAATGCAGCGCCAGATGCCGCTGGGGCTCGCCGATCGTGATCGCGGTAGCGATCTCTTTGATCGCTTCGATCTCGGCATCCTGCTGCGCCTCGATCCGTCGCCGAAGGATGGCGCTGCGATAGGCAACGGAAGCCAGGCCGGCAATCGCTTCGGCCGAGTTCCGATCTTCCTTGCGGAAGGCCCGTCGAGGATGTTCCAGGTTGAGCACACCGACGATCTCGTCGTCGTCGCGAATCGGTACCGCCAGGGCCGAGAGAATGCCCTCGATGCGCCGGATGTAGCGTTCATCCGTCCGCACATCGGGGACCAGTGCTGGCCTCTTCTGCTTGGCGACCCAGCCCATGATGCCCTCTCCGACGCGCATATCGGGGAAGTCATCGCGTGAGATCGTACCTTCCGCAATCTTGACGGCTTCCAGCTTGAGGCGACGGGAGCCCGGTTCCAACAGGCGGATCGTTCCGAGTTGGGTACCACGCAGCAGAACCATGCACCAGGCGAGGATCGTTTCGAGAATCGTCTGCAGATCCTGCGCCTTGGCCACAGCATCGGTAATGTCGGTCACGGCGGCGATCTGGGCTTTGCGCCGCCGGCGCAGCTCGTCCAAGAGATCTTGGCGTTCGGCGATCAAACCAACGTGGTGGCCGATCGCGGTTAGTAGGCGCTTGTTGTGCTCGTCGAACCAGGCGAATTCGTCTTGGTCGGCGGTAAGCACACCGATCACCGAGCTGCCGCTCATCACTGGCGCCACGACCATTGAGCGCGGTTTCTCCTGATGCTGTCGTGCGTCGGCAAAGCGAGGGTCCTTGCGCGCGTCGTCGAGGACGTCGGCCTGGCCGGTGGTGAAGGCCCAACCAGCCAAGCCCTCGTCCAGGCCGAAGGACCGATCCTTGATGCGATCCCCTTCATCACCGAAAGTCGCTTGGGGAACGAGGCGATCCTCACCACCGGCTCGGCGCTTGAGAAAGATGGTCGCGTGGGAACACCCGAGGTTCTCGGCGACTTGTCGAACGACGGTTTCGAAGAGATCTTGCGCGGTCACCTCGACCAGCGAGTTCATGTCGTGAACGATGGTGTTCAGGATCTCCAAATCACGGATCCGACGCCGAGCGCTCTCGAAGAGATCGGCTTTCTGTAGTGCGACGGTCGCATGGCTGCCGAAGAGGCTGAGCGTATCTGTGATGCCGTTGGAGTAGGCATCCGGTCGGTCGCAAGACAGGGTGATCAGCCCGAGCGTCGTTTCTCCATCGAACAGCGGGATTCCGATCCA
>JBCCGX010000117.1:0-13827 GCA_039029035.1 Acidobacteriota bacterium
AGGTTGGCGTCGACCAGGACGACCCTCTGGGAGAGACCTTTTCCGAGGGTGGTCGCGCAGTTCCGGGCGACGGTGCTCGTCCCGTCTCCGGTGACGGCACTGGTCACCAGGATGACATTGTTGCGGCTGCGCTCCCGATAGGCGAGGAGCTTGCCGGTGAGACTCTCGTAGGCGGACGGGTCGGGGTCCGTGCCGTGCGCCGTTCGCCGAGGCGTTGCGGCGCCAGCCCCTTCGGCCACGGCGCCGGTGCCTTCGGCTGTGGCCCAAGAGACACTCGAAAGTGTTTCTTCATTCGGTCGTGTTTTTTCACTCTCCGGATACATCATGGTGACTTCCTGGCCTCGTCGATCGGTGGTCGGTTCGTTGGGTATTGGGTCGGTTCGATCACAGCTCGTCCGGTGGGCCGTCCCGGAGGCGTTCGCCGGCGATGACCCAGCCCTTCGGCAGACGCTGCAGCTCGAGGGTTTTCCAGGTGTAGAGCCGGATCGCGTCGGTCTGGTAGCTTTGGTGGAAGGTGGCTTCGGCGCGCTCCTGCGCGATCAGCTCGACCGCGAGATTCGACACCTGCACGAGCAGGCTGGCAGGCGCCAGGATCCGAGCCTTCCTCTGGCGCTCCCAGGCCTGGCGGCCGGCGCCCTGTGGGTCGAAGCTCGGGCTGTAGAACGACAGGTAGTCCTGCGGCTGTTGTGCCGACCAGGCAGCGGCCCAGGATTCGACCACAGCCTCGACCGCCTGGGCGGCAGCGGCCGGATCGTCCTGCGGTTGCGAGGATGTGCTCAGTGAACCGGCAAGGTCCGGGGTCGGGTTCCTCCCGGCCGACTCCAGGGTCCGGTGCACCGTGTCGGCACGCACCGTGCCGGCACCGGCCGACTCGACCGTTGCCGGACTCAACAGGAGGCCGGCTCCGGCGAGGGTTACCAGCAGAGCCAGCGCCGACCAGCGAAGAACGCGTCGGCCCGAGGCGTCGCGAGCGGCCCGGTGAGGCGGGGCCTGCCCTGCCGGGGCGAGCGTTTGCTCGGGGATCGAGACGACGTGCTGGATCCCCAGCCGGCGCTCGATCGCGCGGCCGGTGGTGAACGTGCGATCGAAATAGGTTTCGGCGGCGAAGGCCAATCCGAGGCCGCCCACGAGCCCCAGGACGAGACCGAACAAGAGGTTCATCGCTTTTCTCGGTGCTACGGGCTCCAGCGGTCGCTGGGCCGGCTGCGCGATGGTGACGTTGATCAGCTTCTGCCGATCCATGGCGGATTCGATCCGCGCTTCCTCGTGCTTGCGCCGGTAGAGCAGGTAGCCTTCTTCGGCCACCTGGACGTTGCGTCGCAGGCTCTCCATCTCGAAGGCGGCATTGTTCAGCGCTTCGAGCTCTTTGCGACATTCGGCGAGGTGGCCGCGCAGCGAGGCGAGGCGCCCCTGCGAGCCCGCCAGATCCGCTTCGACCCGCAGCCATTCGGCCTTCAGCTCGAGGTAGACGGGATTGATCTCGGTTCGATCGATCCCTCGGACCTCGGTCCGAGCCTTGGCCAGGCGCTCTTGAGTCAGCCGGATCTGGCTTTCGATGTCACGCACGTAGCGATTGCCGGGCTCGAAGTCCTGCAGCAGCCCATCGCGTTCGAGCTCGAGGGTCGCGAGGGCCTTCTCGATCTCTTCGATCACCGCGCTGTGGTGCAGCCGGCTGGAGCTCCGGAGGCGCTCCGGCTCCTCCGCCAGACTGGCTTCGAGCCGCGCTTTCTTGCGTCGCCGTTCCAGAATCTCGGCCTGGGTGTCCGCTAGCTGGCCTTGGATCCGAGCGAGCCTTTCCAAGCCGAGCGCCTTTTGGGCTTCGAGGGCGTCTGAGCCCTGGGACTCCTTGATCATGGTGATACCGGCGCCGTCCAGGTAGTGTTCGAGAGACTTCTCGCTCTGGCTGAGCAACGCTTCCGACGCCACCATTTGCTGCTCGAAGAAGGAGACGGCTTGGGGTGATTGGTACATGTCGGCCCGTCGATCGATGTAGCTCTCGATCAGGCTCTGGACCAGGCGGGTCGCGCGCTCGGGATCCTTCGACCGCAAGCGGACCCGGATGACGTTGGACCGGCGCACGTTGGCGATGTCGAGCTTGCTCTGCAAGCGCACGACCATCTCGTCGAAAGCCGAGAGCCGTGGCGCTCCGAGGGCCTGCTTGAGCGATCGAGCAGCGGCGCCGAGCCCGCCCTCCGACCGCCAAGACTCGTCGACACCCAGAGTCTCGAGCGCCTGCTCGATGACCTGCCTGCTCCTGAGGATCTCGAGCTCGGAGTTGAGCTCTTGCTGACTGACCTGGTCCATGGTGAGCCGGGGAGATTCCTTTGGCGCCAGCGGAATGTCTGCCCGGGCTTTGTTCATCAGCAGGCTGGCGGAGACTTCGTAGGTCGGCGCGGAGAAGAAAGTCACCCCGGCCACCAGCGCCAAGACGCCGGCCGTGAACGTACCGATCACCGCTCTGCGCTTGAACACCACGGTCAGCAGGTCTCTTAACGCGAGTCGACTCGTCGACTCGATCAAAAACGTTTCTTTTGCCATCGTCCTGGTTCTCTTGCCATCGTCCTGGTTCTTTCACCTCGCCGGAAGGTCGATCTTGGGACGTATCTTCGTTAGTCGATCAGGGGGTAGAACCGGCTGAAAGGGATGTTTTGGGTGATGTATTGATCAATGAACAGGTTCAGGTTGGATATCTTCTTGCGCGGCACGAAGATCACGTCTGCCGGGGCCAGCGGAACATCGTTCTTGAAGTGCGCCTGGCGCAAGATCTCTTTGACGTTGATCAAAGTGCCGACGGGCGACTGGTCGGCCGACCTTCGGATCAGCACGACTTCCTTGAGCCTCGAGGTGGACGCGAAGCCGCCGGCCGTCATGACCGCTTGCACCAGGGTCAAGCCGCCTCGGTAGGCCTGCACGCCGGGCACGTTGACCTCGCCACCGACATAGACCTGCATGCCGGAGTACTGGTTGACGCTCAGGGTGATCTGCGGATCGATCATCTCCTTGTCGTAGCGCGTCAACAGCTCCTGGTTGATCTCTCGGATGGTTCGGTTCAAGACCTCGACGCGGCCGATCAAGGGCAGGAAGATCCCGCCGTCCGGTCCGACCGGCGCCGTTTGGTTCAACTGACTCGTCTTGAAGAATTTGATCTGCAGGACGTCGCCGGGCTGGACCCGATAGGGGCGGTCGACGACCGGCGGCAGCTGATCGGCGCTGGCCAGGTCCTGGGCGTGGAGGGCCCCTGCCCAGGCGTGCAGGACGAGCTGCGCGAGCAGCACGACACCGAGTCGGCCGACGGCTCGCAGCGTGTTGTGGAGCGAAGAGGAGCTGCCGGTGCGGGCTCGTTTCTCTTGGGTCAGCATCGGTACTTACCTCCGATCACCCAGGGCTGGGACACGGCTTGCGGCCAGTGCGGTGGACTGGCGAGTCAGGACCGCGACGTAGGTCAGCGCGAAGAGGGCCAGGAAGAGCTCCCGGAGCTCGGAGACGGCGTGGGTGAACTGCAGCGAAGTGCCGATCACTACGGCGTACGACGCGACCAGGCCGAGACTGAGAACGGCGGGGAAAGCCCAGGACATGTCGCGGTACCCGAAGCGGCCGAGCAGGCGCGCGATCCGGGGCCGGCGAGCCAGCACGGGCAGGCCGACGAAGTAGCCCAACATTCCGAGAACGAAGAGCTTGTTGATGTTGAGCAGGAGGGCCGGATTGAGCTCGCCGGTGGCGAGGGCGTCACGCCAGCTCTGGCCCTCGGGAGCGAACAGCGGCAGGTTGTGGAGAGTGACCTCTTGCTGGCGGTTCTGGCTGAAGATCGGATCCGGGGTCTCGAAGCCGATCAAGCGTTGCCCCCAGCTCACCTCCTCACCCATGCACAGGAAGCAGAGCGCCATCCATCCGACGAGCAGCCAGCGGGCTTGCCGAGCCGCCGGCCGCCGCAGTTGATGCCACAGGGTTTGGGCGCACAACCCAGTCGCCAGCAGCCAGGCGAAGGCGCTAGCGTACTCGACTCCGCCGTCCTCGACCGTCAAGTCGACCAGGGCCGGCTCAGACAGTCCGAAAGCTGCGAACAACGGCACAACGGCCGCAACAATCCAGAATTGGTGGGGCTCAGGCAGTCCTTTCGAGCGCTGAGCTCGCCGCGAGAAAATGGAGGATACCCAAGGTATCACGAGTGCCTCCTTGCGATTCGGACGCCGTGGCGTCCACGCCCCCCTTGTCCCAACAATGCAATTCGACAGAAGCGGATGCCAACCCTCGCGGGGTCGTTTTGGAGCCCGCGAGGTCGTTACCGAAGCAGCCCGAGCCGATGGGTTGGCCTGTGCTAGAGGTCAACTGAAAATTGATTTGATGTATGTTCTTTGGCTTCACGGCGTGCGGCCTTCTGTTTTGATGCTTGCTTGATCCATCGCTGTTTAGCACGCGTGAATCGGTGGCCGGAGGGGTCATTGCCGGTTTCGGCGAGGGCAACAGGCGGTCCTTTGCGGAGGGCCTCGTCCCGAGAAGTATTCCGACCGGTCTCGCATTGTCACCAGTCACGCACGCCACACTCAGCGCGGTCTCATCGAGTGGCAGAAGGCTTGGCAAGGTCAATTTTGTGTCTTCAGATTTCAAGGGCTGCATGTCCTCTGTCAAATAGAACCTCGCGATCCGTCTGCCAAGAGGATCATTTCTTGTTGAGAAATACTGCGCCGGGCAGTTCTCCCGGGGCTGTACACTTACCGTGGGCGAGGTTCCCGACCGGCGGTATCCCACGGTCGGGTTTAGTGGACTGATCGAGATGCAAAAGGCTTGGCAAGGAATTCTTTGGACGCTCCTGGGCCTGGCTTTGGTTTGCGCCATGCCCAGCGACCAGAGCCTTTGGCTCGACGAGGGATACACCGCGCCCTACGCACAAGAGGGCGATTTCAGGAGCTTTGTCGACCGGATCACCGCGGATCCGGGGTCCGAAGCACTGAGACCCCTCGGTATGGTCTCGTTCTGGCTCGGGGCGAAGGTCTTCGGCAGCTCCGAGATCGGGCTGCGTCGGGTGAGCGCCCTGTGGGTCGCCGTCGCAGTGATCTTGCTTTGGCGTTGCGGGCAGCTCCTCGGCTACCCATGGCTTCCCGCACTCCTCGCCGTGCATCCCTTCGTGTGGTACTACGCCACCGACGCTCGGCCCTACACCATGCTCATCGCCATGGGGGCGGGGGTCCTCTACGCTCTCCTGGCGATTCTGGCCGGCGAAGCGACGACCGATCGCGGGCTGTCGATCTTGGTGCTTTTCGGACTCTTGCTGAGCGCTACCGACGTCCTCGGTGTCTTGCTGTTCGCGGCCGCCGTGGCGGTCGTCGCTGCGGTTCTCGTCGGCCGGGGCTGGCGGCCCCGACGCCGGCATCTGGCCGCCTTTGTGGTGGCCGGTGTAGCGCTCGCTCTGCTCGGCGCCTACTACGTCGCAACGCTATCGCGCGGCGTCGAGACCGGCTGGGAGGGGGTGTGGAGGGTCAGTGCCAGCAACCTCCTCTTCGCCGCCTATGAGCACCTCGGGTTCGCGGGCTTCGGGCCGGGACGCTACGAGCTCCGGCAGGCGGTGCTGGGCGGCGATCTCGAGGGAGTGCTGCAAACCTTTGCCCGCCCTTCCGCCATCGGCTTGCCGATTCTCGCCGGCCTGTATCTGGCGATGCTACGGCGCCTCGCGCGGCGACTCCGGGCCGGGCGAGAAGGCGCGAGCTCGCAGCTTCTTGGCGCTGGCGCCGTGATCCTCTTGACCACCGCCGCGATCTTCGCCGTCTCCTGGGCGGCCCGATTTTCGTTCTGGGGGCGACACTTGGCCCCACTGTGCGTCTTTGTCGTGCTCGTCGCGGTTGTCGCGGCGCACGATCCATCGAAGAGAGGGCGCTCGTTGTCGCCGCTAACTCTTGCCCTTGCCCTCGCCTGGCTCGCCTCGAGCCTTCTGCTGCGATGGCACGACAGTCACCGGCGCGACGACTACCGGGCAGCTTCGGGCATCGCTCTAGCCGCCGCCGAGAATGGGGAGACGGTGTGGTGGGTGGCCTCGCGTTTATGTGGCGAGTACTACGGCTTGCGTTTCTGTGACCCATTCCCGGTGCCGGAGCGAGGCCTGGCTGCCATCCAGGCGGCGAGCGATCGACCGCGCCAGCGAGGCCGCTGCGTCGTTCCACTGGAGAGCCCCGAGGCGGAGGACCTGGCGGGACTACCGCAGGCGGATTTGATCGTGATCAGTCGACCGGAGTTCTACGATCACCGAGGGGCGATACGGACTCATCTGACGACTCACGCCTTCACCACAGTCGATCAACCCACGGCATTTCAGGTGTTGAGGACCCCAGCACCCTGACAAGTATTGTCGATTCGGCTATCGAACTTTATCCATGTTTGGATGGCGAGTAGCGATTTTCCAGGGTTTTCGACTGTTTTTGCAGGGTTTTGACTGTGATTTGCCGTGGCATGAGCCTTGCTCAGTGGTGCAGAGGAGCTGATTCAGGGCAAACCGCCGGGTAACCGCGGGACGCAAAGCTTCGGGGCTTTCGAGGAGCTGGCCGGGCTGTCTCTCCGCAACATAGGGAGGAGGTAGCCATGGTCGGCGAGAGCCAGATCCGGAGGAGCCCCTTCGCGTCCGGCGCCCGACGTAGCGCGTCGCGACCCACGAAGGCCACCGTTTCGTTCGCCAGGCGGCGTGGATTCTGCTGGATTCGATCGCTCCTGGGCTTTGAATCGAGGAGGGACCCATGATGCGGTCCTCCTCGATTCGCCAGCTGAATCCGTTCCAACGCAGAAACAGGCTTCGCGCCCGTTTTGCCGCCCGTGCAGCATCCGCTGCGCCTGCCATGCCAGAGGGCGGCCGGCCGCGCTCGTTCTTTCGTCTCCACAGGGAGATGCGCTCGGCGCAGGAACAGACGCGTTCCGGTGGCCTACCGGTGAAGAGCTCGCCAGCACCGCCGGCGGCCGCCGTGATCGCGCTCAATCGCCTGGGCTTCGGCCCGCGGCCCGGCGACATCGATGCCTTCGACAGCCTGGGTGTCACCGACGTCGAGCGACTCAACGCCTACGTCGAGGAGCAGCTTGATCCGGACTCGATCGACGACTCGGCGGCCGAGGCGCGCCTCGCCCAGTCGGCTTTCACCACCCTCGACAAGACCCTCGAGGCACTGTGGCAGGACCATGTGCTGGAGCCCGATGACGACGACTGGGACCTGATCATGCAGCCCTTCTGGGAGACCCAGTTCGCCACCTTCTTGCGCGGCATCCATTCGAAGAAGCAACTGCTCGAGGTGCTGACCGACTTCTGGCACAACCACTTCAACGTCGATGCCTTCGACGATGTCATCGGCCCGCTCTGGCCACACTCCGACCGCGACGCTATCCGCGGCCACGCCATGGGCAACTTCCGTCAACTGCTCGAAGCGGTGGCGCGAAGCCCAGCGATGCTGTGGTACCTGGATAACGCGTTCAATTCGCTCGAGGATGCCAACGAGAACTATGCCCGCGAGCTGATGGAGCTCCACACCCTGGGCGCGGCGGCCTATCTCGGCTCGTTGCCGCAGAGCCAGGTGCCGGTCGACGACGCGGGCTGGCGGGTCGGCTACGTCGAAGAGGACGTGGTAGCCGCAGCGCGCTGTTTGACCGGCTGGACGGTCGATGACGAAGGCCCGGCCAGCACCGGCACGTTCCTCTACCGGGGCGAGTGGCACGATCAGGGCCCCAAGACGGTCCTCGGCGTCGATCTGCCGGCAGCTCAGGCACCGATGCAGGACGGCTGGGATCTCCTCGATCTGTTGAGCCGGCATCCGGCGACCGCGCGCCATATCGCCACCAAGCTGTGTCGCCGCCTGATCGGCGACAACGTCCCCGAGTCGGTGGTCGACGCAGCGGCGGCGGTGTTCACTGCTCAGGTCGATGCCCCGGATCAGCTGGCACAGGTGGTGCGCGCCATTGTGCTATCCGACGAGTTCCTGACGACCTGGGGCGACAAGGTCAAGCGCCCGTTCGAGATCGCGGTGAGCGCTTTTCGTGGCGCCGGCGGTGATTTGCCGTTCATCGTCGGGGACAGCGACACCGATTGGTTCTTCTGGACCTACGTCAAGACCGGCCATGGGCTGTTTTTCTGGCATACGCCCGACGGTTATCCGGATGTCAAGGAGGCGTGGAATACCACCGCGCCACGGGTCATGTGCTGGCGGGTGACCAACCTGCTGACGGTGCTCCGTGACCCCAGCGACAACCACTACTTTGATCTCGTGGACCAGACGCCGGCAGCGGTGCGCTCGGCTCAGGATCTGGTGGCTTTCTGGACCGATCGCATCCTCGGCCGACCCGCCGAGGCGTCCGAGGAGGCCAAGCTGGTCGACTTCATGGCCCAGGAGCACGATCCGACCTTTCCTTTGCCGCTCGACACCGACGGCAACACCCGGGAGCGCCTGCGCGCCATGGTCGGCTTGATTTTCATCATGCCGTCCTTCCTCTGGCGCTGAAGCGGCGCCTGTCGGAAAGGCTTGGTAGACATCAGGCGACCAGGCAATCAGGTTTCATGGCACGAATGATTTGAGGACATGGCAATGCACGATCTGACTCGACGAGGGTTTCTCTGTGGCTGTTCCGCCGCCATCGCGGCACTTTCGGGCTCGCGGCTCAATACTGTCGCTTACGGCGACCCCGGTCTGAACGAAGAGATCCTGCTGGTCGTCTTCCTGCGCGGCGGCGTTGACGGTCTGAGCCTGCTGCCGCCGATCGATGGCGTCGACCGCGGCTACTACGAGGCCGCCCGGCCGACCCTGCAGATACCCACCACCGGCCCCGAAGCGGCAATCGACCTGAACGGTCAGTTCGGTCTGCACCCGTCGATGGCGCCACTCTACGACCTCTACCAGGACGGCCGGATCGCGATCGTCCAGGGCACCGGTATGCGCGACGTGGTCAACCACTCGCACTTCGACGCTATGCAGTACGTCGAGCTCGGCACGCCGGGATCGAAGACCACCACGACCGGTTGGATGACCCGCCACCTGCAGACGGCGGCGAACCTGCCGAGTGAGATCGTCATGCCGTCGCTGGCGGTCGGCGAGCTGCAGCCGACGTCGCTCCTGCGCAGCACAGAGACCGTCAACCTGAACAACCCCGACAACTTCAACTTCGACAACGGCCCGTGGGTCTGGCGCGAAGCCCAGCGCGGCGTCGCACGCGAGATCTACGAGGCGAGCTCGTCTTGGCTGCACGATGCCGGGGTGCAGGCGTTGGATGCGATCGATATCGTGTCGGAGAACGTCACCGGTGCCTACACGCCGGCGAACGGCGCGGTCTATCCCGACTCGGAGCTCGGCGATCGACTGCAGGTCTTAGCCCAGATGATCAAGCTCGATCTCGGGCTCCAGGTCGCGACGATCGACGCCGGCGGTTGGGATACCCACGAGGATCAGGGCGAGGGGGGAAGCGGCTACTTGGCGTCGCTGCTCAGCGACCTGGCCGCTGGGCTAGCCAATTTCTACCTCGATCTCGACGGTGCCGGAGGAGGCAGCTATACCGGGCGACTGACGGTCGTGGTCCAGAGCGAGTTTGGTCGCGAGCTGCAGGAGAACGCCGACCAGGGCACCGAGCATGGCTACGGTAACAATATCGTCGTGCTCTCCGGCAACGCGATCGGCGGCTTACACGGCGCCTGGCCCGGTCTGGCGCCCGGGCAGCTGGTCGAAGGCACGGACGTCGCGGTGACCACCGATTACCGCAGGGTCTTGTCCGAGATTCTGATCCGCCGGATGGGTAATCCGAACATTTACCAGATCTTTCCCGGCTATGCCGACTACCAGCCGCTGGGGATCGTCGAAGGCACCGATCTTCCGCCCACCGGCGGCGGGCCGGCGGCGATCTTCAACGACGGCTTCGAGACGGGAACCCTGGAGGCGTGGTCCTGACCAGGCAGCACTGGATGTCAGCGTGAGGCGAGCGCGACGTCATGCGTTTGGTGAATCTCGCCCCAGGCGATGGCCGCAGCGGCGGCAGAACCGATCGGTCGCATCGATGCGCTGGCCGCAGTGGGGGCAGAACGGGCCGTCTTTGGCGCCTTTCTGTACCGCGGCGCCGACGGCGGCGTAGAGATCATCCTCGCTGTCGTCCTGGCGGCCGATATTCAACAAGCGGTCCCGGTCGATGGCCGGTGCCGATGCCGACAGCTTGCGCTCGAGCGCCTCCAGCTTTTCGAGCAGCGCGTCGATCTCGCGGTTGAGCTCCGACCAGGCTTCGATCGCATCCTCGCTGTCATCGTCCACCAGGCCGATCACACTCTCGTGCACATCCTCCAGTAGGGCCTTCGCCCCCTCGTCTCGGCGCTCCCAGAGCTCGTCGACGGTTGGCTTCGGTCCGCGCGTTTTTTCTGCCTGGCCGCGAACGTCGTTGCGCAGAGCAAAGATCCGAGCTAGCACCTGGCGCTTCAAGCGGCGCAGCGCCTCCTGTCGCTCACGGCAGGCAGCGAGTGACGCGGACTCTCCGGTCGACAGGTCGTCGAGGCTCTCTCGGACCTGTGCGATGTTGTCCATAGCTGAGAAGTTGGCCTAGCCTAATAGGTTGTCGTAGTCGGCGTGGCTACCGATCCAGAACCAGAGTATTCCGTCAGGAATCGAGACTCCTAGGGCTCGATAGTGAAGTCCCACCCTAACGGACCAGTAGTCTCCGACTTGCTTTAGGTGGAGCGAAGGATGCCGAGGATCTTTCCTCAAAAAGCTGTAGTTCTTCCGTGCCAGATCCCGAACATTCGCTGGCAGTGCTTCGAAGCATTGCCAGAAGTCGGGTGAGGCGAGATGCTTCAAATCTCTCGGCTTTCGCCGCGCCGATGGGCCTCTAACGCTCTTGCGGCCAAACGATCCAACCTGCCGGCTCGGGCATCCGACTCGATCCGGCGATCCCATAGGTTGGAATCGTAGACTGCGAACCACTGTCGGAATTCAGCCAGCTCGTCGTGGGTCAGTTCGGTAACTTCTTTCTCGAGGGCTTGAACTCTGGTCATGGAATCCTCGGCTCAGCAGGGTGCATTTCGAGATAGGAAAGGTCCGCCGTTGGCAGCACCCAAGCGAGCCTAACATGGTGATTGGGTCCGAGGTTGTCCTCCGGCCGCAGGTGAGTGGCTCGCGGTTGTGTGGTGTTTAGCCGACCGTGGCGGCCTTGGGTACGAAGAAGAACTCGCCGCCCTCGTCTTGGGTGTCGAGGATCGGGGCCAGAATCGGCACCTGCTCGCCGCCGCGATCGAGCGCGGTCTTGGAGACTTGGCTGCGGATGTGGGGGAAGAGACTCGAGACGCCGACGACCTGGCGATTGTTGCGCAGGGCCTCGAGTAGCACGCGAGCGAAGACGGAGTGGCGCGCCTCACCGGAATCGAGCACCGGGGAGAGACCGCCGGAGGTCAGCACCAGGCGGGAGGAGCGTTTGACCCGATCGCGGATCTCTTCGACCGAATGACCTCCAGGCGCCGGAGCAGGGGCTTCGATGCCGGCCAGGGCACCGGAGTAACACGAGTCGGCCACCACCAGGATGTGGCGCGCGGCGGAATCGCGCAGGGTGCCCGAGATCTCGTGCCGGGTCGAGATCCAGTTGGAGGTTCGGCCGGGCTGAGCGTCGATCGGCTGCCAGTACTCTCTCTTGTTTTCCAACTGCCCGTGACCGGCGTAGTAGACCAGCAGGTTGTCGCGCGCGGTCAAGATCTCGTTGAAGTCGTACAGCGCGGAGATGAGGTCATGGCGACTGGCGTCCTCCAGCAGGCGGACCTCGAAGCCGTAGTGACGCTCGAGCAGATCGGCCACGGCGCGGGCGTCGTTGATCGCGGTGTCGAGCGGCGGCAGCCAGCGATAGTTGTTGTTGCCGATCACCAGGGCGTGGTTGGAGCCGAAGAAGATCTCGTCGATGCTCTCGGCGCCAGGGCTCGCCGCGGCGGTCGCTGCGGCTGGCTCGTCCGCTGCACGGCTGGCGGAAGGAGTCACCGACTCGTTGTCCCTGCCGAATCCGAACCAAGCGCCGACACCGGCCAGGGCGAGAGCCGCTGTGGCGGCCACGGCCAGGGCGAGCCGCCGGCCTTTGCTGGCGCCTTCCCCCTGGGCCTGGCCGCCTTCCACAGCCACCGTCCGATCGGCGCCTGGATCCTCGATCTCGGTCGCCCAGGTGGCAGTCTCGACGGTGGATGGATCGGCCTTGGAGGCGACGGGTGATTGCCAGGTAGGCGCCGTTGCGCCGGTCTGGCCCGGATCGGTGCCGAGGACGGTCGTGCGGCCGATGCTGGTGGCCGGTTCGCCGGCGACGCCGACGGCGCAGGCGGCGAGCGCGCGGGAGAACTCGGCCGCCGAGGCGAAGCGGTTGTCGGGCTCCTTCTCGAGCGCCTTGAGGATCACCTGGCGCAGGGGCACCGAGACCTTGGCCTCGGGGTCGGTCTCATCGAAGCTCTTCGGCGGCCGGTAGAGGTGACCGGCGATCATCGACATCTCGTCCTCGCCGGTAATGGGGAACTTGCGGGTCAGCAGCTCGTAGAGCACGACGCCGAAGGAGTAGAGATCGCTGCGGTGGTCGATGGTGACGCCGGACATGCCGGCGTTGAGCTGCTCGGGAGAGATGTAGCGCACCTTGCCGACCACCAGGCCGGTCTTGGTCTTCCATTGATGCTCATTCTGTAGCGACTTGGCGAGGCCGAGGTCGATCAGCTTGACCTCCATCCGGCCGTCGGCCTGGCTGAGCATCATGTTGTCGGTCGAGATGTCGCGGTGCACGAACTGCTTGCTGTGCAGGTAGCTCAGGGCGGCCAGAGTCTGGCGGCCGACATCGAGCACTGCGGCCACACCGAGGGGGCGCCGCGTCCTCTGGTACTGCCGTAGGTTCAGGCCCTCGATGTACTCCATCGCGATGTAGGCCGTGCCGTCCTCTCCGACGCTGAAGTCGTGGATGATCGCGATGTTGGGGTGGCGCAGCTTGGCGGCCACCTGGGCCTCGCGCAGGAAGCGCTGCTGGAGGTCTTCGTCGACCTGCAGCTGTGGCCGGATCGTCTTGATCACCCGCAGCTCTTCGAGGTAGCGGTGGCGGACTTTGTAGACCGCTCCCATGCCGCCCTCGCCGAGCTTGCCGAGGACCTCGTACTTGCGATCGATCTCTTCGATGCCGATTTCCATCGACTCGATTCCCGGCTAACTGAGCTCCTCCAGGCCCGACCAGGTCTCTTCGCTGTCGTCGAACTCCGGCAGACCGGGACTTATACCGCGCGCTTCGTTGACCCGCCAGCTCCACAGGATGGACCATTTGAGATAGGTGCCGTAGGCCTGCAGCAGGCAGAAGACCAGCCCGCGCATGCCATCGAAGACGCCGAGCTGTAGGAAATAGGTGCGCAAGAAGCGCCAGCAGGAACGACCCAATACTTCGGGTAGGCCCGGCTGTCGACCGTCTTTCCAGCCTTGCGAGGCGCCCCAATGGCTGTACTTGACGATCCGCAGCACGTAGGTGTGGAAGTCCTCCACCATGTAGTGCTCCATGCGGTTGCGCAGCAGCGGCGCCGGCCCCCGGGTCTTCATGTCGGCGTGGACCCGGCGGTTGGGGTAACGCCCGGCGCCTTTCTTGAGCAAGCGGATCACCTGATCGCGCTGCCAGCCGGAGAAGCGGATCACCTTACCCAGGAAGTAGACCCGGCGGCGGATGGTGTAGGCCTCGTACTGCGGCCCTTTGGCCAGCAGATCCTCGATCTCGTCGCGCAGCTTCGGTGTGCAGCGCTCGTCCGCATCAAAGATCAGCGTCCAGTCGTGCTGGGTCTGGTCCATGGCCCAGTTCTTCTGCGCTGCCGAGCCGAAGTAGGTGCGCTGGCAGAAGGTGACCCCCTCGTAG
>JBCCGX010000118.1:0-13768 GCA_039029035.1 Acidobacteriota bacterium
ATCCTCCGGCTGTTCTCCGGATCCTGGCCGACGAGAGGAAAGTAAACCATCGGCTCCGGCGCCTGACGGAACTCGTACTGCATGACGTCGTCGACCACGCCGACCACGGTCTCCCAGACCTCCTGCCCCTGGATTTGAAGGCGCTGCCCGATCGGATCGGCGCCCGGCCACAGCAGATCGGCGGCCGACTGGCTGACCAGGATGTTGCCGAGCTGCGACGTGTGGTCCGCGTCGGTGAACGTCCGCCCCTGGAACACCTCGATGCCCATGGTGCGGAAGTAGTCACCGGCCGACCAGGTCAGGCTCAGCAAAGTGCCCGACTCTTCCCCACCGGCCATAGACTCGGTGAGAAAACGCTGGGTCGAAAGCCCCTCGTTCAGCGGCACGTTCTCGACGATCCCGACGCGCTCGACGCCGGGTAGGGCCGCCACCCGATCCATGAAGTCCATGTGGAAGCGAGCATAAGACGGGGCATCTTGCAGATGGGCGCCCTCCGGGGCGATCTGGAAGGTGAAGATATCCGCCGTGTCGTAGCCGGGATCGACCTGACGGAGCTTGTCGAAGCTACGCAGCAGGAGGGCCGAGCCGATCAGCAGCACGAGGGCCAGAGCCGTCTGCGCAGCGACCAGGCCATGGCGTCCCCAATGGCGGCTGTTGGTCGCACCGCGCCCCCCTTCGCGCAGGCGGGCCAGATTTGGCGAGGCGAAGCGTAAGGCAGGAATCAGACCGCAAAGCAGAGCGGAGAGCACCGAGATGGCGAAGGTAAAGAGTAGCGTGGTGGGGCTGATCGCCACCTCTCCCAGGCGCGGCACCTCGGCTGGGGCAGCGGCGAGGAGCAGGGGCACGCCGGCCCAAGCGAGAGCCACCGCCAGGCCGCCAGCGAGACCGGCGACGATCGCCGTCTCGGTCATCTGTGCCAAAACCAGGCGCCAACGCGCGGCGCCGAGAGCGCGCCGTACCGCCAGATCCGGCAGTCGCCGCTCCATCCGCACCATGAACAGATTGGCGACGTTGGCACAGGCGATGATCAACACGATGCCCATCGAGCCCAAGAGAATCCACAGGGGCCCGGAGACATTCCCCAGGAGTTGCTCCTCGAGTGAGCGCACCACCGGGCGGTGTTGCTCGAGCAAACGAACGTACTCGGCCGAGACGCCGTAGTGCTCGGGAATCTGCAGCGCCAGGAGCCGGAGCTCTTCGGCCAGCGCCGCGGGCTGCGCTCCCGGCGCCAGGCGAGCCACCATGCGCTGACCGAAACGCCCCGGCTGGATCTCCTCTGGCCGGATGACCCGCGGCAGCCACAGCAGCGTCCCGTCGTTGGGAAACCAGAAGTCGGCCCCCATCACCCCGATCACGGTGCGCTCCTCGCCGAAGATCGTGCAGGTCTTACCGAGAATCTCGGGATCCGAACCGAACCAGGTCGTCCACAAGTTGTGGCTGATCACCACCACCCGGTCTTCGTCGTCCTCGCCCGGCAGCCGGCCGAGGGCGGGCGTCGCGCCCAAGGTACTGAACAGCGAAGGGGTCGGCGTCGACATGGCCACGCGCTCGATCCGGTCGCCGACGCGCAGGGTGTTGGTGAAGGAGTTGAAGGTCGCCAAGTCTTCGAGAAGCTCGGACTTCTCCCGATACTGGACGAAGAACTCCGTCGCCACGCCGAACTCCTCAGGCAAATCGGATCCTGGGGCGGAGGCAGCGAGATACACCAGGCGGTCGTTGTCGCGGAAGGGCAACGGGTCGAGCAACACTGTGTCGACGACGCTGAAGAGCCCGGCGTTGACACCGATGGCGAGGCCCAACGTGGCGACGGTCAAGAGGGTGAAGCCGGGGGTCCGTAGAAGAGCACGCAACGCCTGTCGAATCTCTCGCGTCCAATCATGCATCAGGTCGGCCTGCCTTTCCGTCGTTTCGAGGGTGTGCGGTTCCAACTACCCCTAACGCCGGAAGCCTCCTCGAGTTTCATCTTTCTCCAACGGGGAGTCTTGCGGCTCCCCAAAGCCGGCCCTCACGTTCGACGGTCAGCGCCGCCCTCAGGCGCCGCGGTCGAGTAGCCGGCTGACCTCTTCGGCGGCCCGCCGGCTGGCGCCGGGCTGGCCGAGAATCTTGCGCAATTGGGCCAGGGACGCCCGCATCTCGTCGATCCGGCCGCGATCGCCCAGAAGGTCCACTGCCTGCTGGGCGATGCGCTCGGGCTCGGCTTGCTGCTGAATCAGCTCCGGCACGGCCTCGCGCTCGAGCAACAGATTGACCATACTGGCGTAGGGCGAATGGGCCAGGCGCTCGGCCAGGAAGTAGGTCCAGGCACTGACCTGGTACAGCACGATCATCGGCGTACCGAGAAGACCGACTTCGACCGTCGCGGTGCCGGCAGCGCAGAGGGCGAGGTGGCAAGAGGCGATCGTCTCGAAACGCTGCTCGGCCACCACTTCGATCTCGACCTCCACCGCGGCCAGGGCCGCCTCCAGTTGGCCGGGAGAAACCGTCGGCGCTCGGATCAGCGAGCAGCGCACCGGTACCTGCTGGGCGAGGCGCTCGGCGGCGGCGAGAAACATCGACAGCATGCGTTCGATCTCGCTACGCCGCGAGCCTGGCAAGATCGCGATCTCGAACGGCTCGCCCTCCCCAACCGCTGTGTCCCAGGCCTGAGGCAGTTGCGGCACCTCGTCGATCAAGGGATGGCCGACGAAGGTGGCGTCGATCTCGTAGTGCCCGTAGAAGTCGGCTTCGAAGGGAAAGACCACCAGCATCTTATCGACCACACGACGGATCAGGCGCACCCGCCCACGTCGCCAAGCCCAGACCTGAGGGCTGATGTAGTAGATCACCTGCACACCCCGTGCCTTGAGCTTTTTCGCCAAGCGCAGATTGAAGTCCGGCGAGTCGATCAGGATCGCCGCGCGGGCGCCACGGCGGTCGACCTCGGCCAGCAGGCCATCGAAGATCTGCTTTGCCCGGCGCAAGATCTTGAGCGCTTCGGTGATGCCGACCACCGCGATCTCGGAGCTGTGGGCGACACAATCCAGCCCGGCCGCAGCGAGCTCGTCACCGCCCAGCCCGAACGCCCGAACCTCCGGCGAGAGGTTCGTTAGCTCGGCCAGGAGCCGGGCGCCATGAAGGTCGCCGGAGGCCTCTCCGGCAACGATGAGAAGATCTCGAGCGGCCATGGGCGGAGGCTATCTCAGCTTGCCACTGAAGGCGTCGAAAATCTGTGGCTGACCTGCAACCACACCTTGGGGCGCTACCCCGTCACAGCGATCAGCAGGCGCCACAGGCGATCGTTCGCCCGCCGGCGCCAGGACGACCATTGTTTGCCGGGCAGGAAGTAGGGCATCCGCGACGCCCCGGGCTGATCCCAGCTGTTGTCCGTACCACTCAGATCCCACAGCAGATCGGCGCCGTCGTAGCCGGCGTCGGTGACAACCTCGGACGGCGCACTGCCGTTGTCCGCCATCACGTTGTCGTGGATCCAGCAGCGCTCCGGCACCGGATCGACATCGTAGGTCGAGCCGGCGCCGAACTGGCTATCGAGACCGACGACGGCGACGCCGAAGGAGTTGTTGCCGCGGATCTCGTTGTCGGCGACCTCGACCTCGTCGCTGGCCAGGATCATGATGCCGGTGCCGGAGGGCACCCCGGCAACAAGGGTGTGGGGGTCGGCGAAGTTGTCGTGATTGTTGTCGATCACCCGGTTGCTCACGACCCGGCAGCCGCGCGACACTTTCGACGGTACATTGGGCAAGGCGAAGACCAGGATGCCGCCGGCGTTGTCATAGACGTCGTTGTCCTCCACCAGGGCTTCGATCGAATTCTCGATCTCGATGCCGGTGACGTTGCCGTGCGCCGTGTTGCCGCGGACCACGATGTCTTTCGACTGGCCGACGTAGAGTCCGGCGTCGCGGGCGCCGGTCACCATACAGCCTTCGATCAGCACCCCGACGACCTCCACCGGATAGAGGCCGTAGAGGCCGGTATCGACCAGCACAAGATCGCGGAAGACGAGGTTGGTCCCCAGGTTGATCATCACGCCGTTCGCCGTGAAGTGGCGAATCTCCAGCCCTTCGATCACCAAGTTGCTCCCCGAGCCGATGATCCCGTCGGCGAGCTCGCCGCCACCGTCGAGCACCGCACGGCGGCCGTCCTCGACCAGGCCCCGCAGGGTGATGCCGGAGAGATCGAGTGTCAGGGTCTCGCGATAGACACCAGGCTGCACCACCACCGTATCGCCGGGGCGAGCGACATCGATGGCGTCCTGGATGCGCTCGCCGGGACCGACGATCAGCCGAGAGCCCTCCCGCCGCGCCGGTGGCCGCATCACAGCGGCCGACGGCGGCACGAAGGCGGCGAGCTCCGGCGATTGATTGGCCAGCGGCGGCACTACCGCCAGTCCCGAGGGCACTGCGGCCGGGATCTCGGGCTTGGCCGACTCGTCGGTCAGGCTGTGCAGAAAAGCGATCAGGTCGTTTTTCTCCGCCGGCGTCAGATCGAAGAGACGGATCTTGTCGTCGATATTCGGAACCTCGAGCCTGAGACCCACGCCGCCGCCGCCGGCATAGAAGTCGATCACCTCGGCCAGGGTGGTGAAGGCACCGTTGTGCATGTAGGGTGCGGTCAACGCCACGTTGCGCAGGGTCGGCACCTTGAAAGCTCCGGCGTAGGCCTCGCCGCCAGCGATCTCGGCCCGGCCCCGATCGGGCTCTGCCAGGTCCGGCGGATCGGGCACGCCGATGACCTTGAAGTCCGGGTTGGCAAAGGTCGGCAGGCCGTGGCACTCGAAGCAGCGTGTCTCGAGGGAGCGGAAGAGATTCAGGCCGCGACGCTCGGCTTCGGACAGCGCCGTCCGATCGCCGCGCGCATAGCGATCGAAGCGTGAGTCCTGGGAGAGGAGTGTGCGCTCGAAGGCGGCGATGGCGAAAAGCACGCGCTCGAAAGTCACCGCCGTAGCGGAGGCACCGGCCTCGTCGAACGCCTCGCCGAAACGGCGAACATAATCCGGAATACGCTGCAGCTCCGCCACCAGCTCCGCCGGATCCTGCCCCATCTCCCTGGCATCCTGAATCGGCTTGCCGGCTTGCTCCTCCAGATCTGCCGCCCGGCCGTCCCAGAACTGCAGATGGTTGAAGGCGGCGTTCCACACCGTCGGCGAGCTGCGGCGCAGAAGCGCTCCACTCCGCCGATCACGCCCCAGGCCTTCCCCACCCAGGCCCATTGACCGGCCGCGATTATCGGCGAAGCCCAGATCCGGATGGTGACAATGGGCGCAAGAGACCGCGTTGTCGCCCGAGAGGATCGGATCGAAATACAGCAACCGACCGAGCTCTACCTTGGCCGCCGACAGCGGGTTGTCAGGCCGCTCCACCATGGCCGGGAACGGCCGGTCGAGATTTCTGCCGGCAAGGATCTTGGCGAAGTGCTCCTCGCCCCGGGCCTCGAAGGCAGCGAGTGCTTGCGGGTCAGATCGTGTCGATTCGAGGATCGGGATCGGCAGATAGAGAAAGCCGAGGAAGGCCACGGCGACCAGGGCAAGGACGATGAGCGCTCGGGCAGATTTCGACGGCGGCATGATCGGTCCGAGGCTTGAAGCCCACTGGCTTCGGTGCCAGCCGACCCGAGCCTGACTTGTTGACACCGTAGCTTAGCAAGCGTCACTCGAAACGCAGCACCTCGATCGGATTCACCCGCGCCGCCCGGCGCGCCGGGATGTAGGCAGCGAGCAGAGCGACGGCGACGAGCAGCAGGGCGACGCCGGCAAAGACGGCCGGATCGGTGGCGGAGACTTCGTAGAGCATCGAGCCGAGGAAACGGGTCGCGGGAACCGCCGCGAGCAGGCCGATGAGGACGCCGAGGACGCCCAAGCCAGCGCCTTGGGCCACCACCGAGCGCAGCAAGGTTCCGGGGCGGGCGCCGAGGGCGAGCCGGATGCCCATCTCGCGGGTCCGCTGGCTCACCGAGTCGGCGATCACGCCATAGGCGCCGAGGGCCGCGATGAGCAGGGCGATCAGAGCATAATTGGTGAACATTTGACTGAAGAAGCCTGACACCCAGTGGACCTGCTCGATGGCTTGTTCCAGGCTCATGACGCCGGAGATCGGCACTCCGGGGGCGGCTCGCCGAAGCGACGCACGGACAGAGTCACTGATCCGCAAGGGCTCAGCCATGGTGCGGATCACCAGGCTCGCTGCCAGGTCCGAATCCTCGCCGTATGGGACGTAGAACTGCGTTCGGGGCCAGTTACTCTGCACCATGTTGTGGCCCGGGTCGACATCACCGACCACTCCGACCACTCGTCGCCAGGTTTTCTTCTCGTCCGCAACCAGGCGAAGCCTGCGCCCGAGAGGATCTTGCCCCGGCCACAGCAGGTCCGCCAACGACCGGCTGACCACCGCCACCTCACCACCCTGGGCCACTTCGCCGTCGGTGAACCGCCGGCCTGAAACGAGCGGAAGCTCGAGGGTGCCGAGGTAGTCTCGGGTGACGCTGTGGTAGGCGGCGCGCGGCTCTTCACCGCGCTCGACCGGACGCCCTTCGGCCTCGAGCCGTACGCCAACCACCCCCCCCGACCCCACCGGCAATCGATTCGCCACCCCGGCCGACTCGACTCCGCCGAGTGACTCGACTTGGGCCAGGATCCTATCGACCACCGCCGCCCGATCGGCCGGCTCCTCATAGTCGGTACCGGCGAAAGACATACGAAGGGTCAAGACCCCGTCCGCCCGATAGCCAGGATCGATTTGCTGCTCGCGCAAGAAGCTCTTGACCATCAACAGAGCTCCGATCAACAGCAGCACCGAAGCCGCCAGTTCGCCGACCACCAGCAGCCGCGGCAGACGCTGGCTCTTGGCGCCACTCACCGAACGGCTGCCGCCGCTCTTCAGGCTGTCGCTGACGTCCAACCCGGAGCTGCGCAACACCGGCGCCAGCGCACAAGCGAGACCGGCCAACATAGCGAGGGCCAAGGTGTAGGCGAAGGCGCGGCCGTCGATGTTGAAACGGAAGAGGTAAGGCGGATCCACCGGCGCCCAATACAACATCCAGTCGACCCACCAGCCACCGATCACCGCGCCCAGAACGCCACCACCCAGCGCCAACAGCAAGCCCTCGGTGACGGTTTGGCGCACCAAGCGCCCCCGGCTGGCGCCCAGGGCCGTGCGCAGGGCCAATTCCTGCCGTCGTGTGGTGGCCTGCGCCAGCAGTAGATTGGCGACATTGGCGCAGATCACCAACAGCACCGCGGCTGCAGCGACGAGCGACACCGTCAGCGCCAGGCGGATCACCGGTGGCGACCAGCGGTCGCGCAGCGGCGCGATCTCGACGCCGCGACCGGCATTGGCCACCGGATATTGAGTGGCCAGCCGGGCCGCGATCGCAGTCATCTCGGCCTGGGCCTCGGCGGCACCGACGCCGGGGGCCAGACGCGCCACCGTCGACAGGGTGCGCTCGGCCCGAGGCCCACCGTCCGCCGGCAGTCGCAGCGGTGTCCAGATATGCTCCCATCCTGGAAACTCGAAACCTTCCGGCATCACCCCGACCAGCTCGTGCGGCCGCCCATCGAGGCGAAAGGTGCGTCCCACGGCGTCAGCGTCACCGGCAAAACGGTTCTGCCACAGCTGGTAGCTGATCAACGCCACGTCGGCGGCCCCCGGTGTGGCCTCGTCGGGCGAGAAGTTCCGCCCCAGGATCGGCGCCTTGCCCAGCAGAGGGAACAGCGCTACATCGATCCGGGCTCCACGCACCCGGTCTGGATCATCCCGGTGGTGAAAATTGAAGGTCTCGTGGTGGTAGGCACTGATCTTCTCGAACGAGCGGCTCTCGTCCTGCCAGTCGCGAAGATTGGCTGCCGAAACCGGCATCCCACTCTCACCGAGCTTGGGCAGGCTCCCCTCGATCGTCACCAGCGCCTCGGGCCGGTCGAAATCGAGAGGTCGCAGCACCCAAGCATCGAAGCCAGCGAACATGCCGACGTTGGCACCGATACCCAGGGCCAGGGTTAGGACGATGACCGTATTGGTCACCGGTTGCTTGCGGATGACGCGGAGGGCGAAGCGGAGATCTTGCTGGACGCTGTACATGTCGAATCCTCGCTAGTAAGTCCTAACGCCATCAACAGCAAGGGGCATACCAGGCTCCAAACGCCGCCGGAAGCGCTTCGAGCCAGCCGATTCAGTCGCCCGCGTCCGATCGTGGGACTCGGGATCGCGCAGGCGAACAGTCGGAGGGGCGGTCTTCGACTACGGGCGCGTCAGATGCCGCGCGATGACCATGCGCTGCATCTCGCTGGTGCCTTCGTAGATCGTCGTCACGCGCACATCGCGGTAGAGACGGGCGATCTCGTAGTCTTCGCAGAAGCCGTTGCCGCCGTGGATCTGCAGTGCCTCCCAACAGGCACGGTTGGCCGCTTCGGCAGCGTAAAGCTTGGCCTGGCAGGCCAAGCGCCCGGCCTCGGGCCGGTGATCGTTGGCGGCGGCGGCGTAGGTCAGGGCACGTGAGGCTTCGAGCTCGGTGGCCATCTCGGCGATCTTGAACTGGATCGCCTGGTGCTTGGCGATCGGCACGCCGAATTGCACCCGGTCGCGGGCATACTCCACCGCCAGCTCGACGGCGCGGCGGTGGATGCCGGCGGCCTGGGCAGCGATACCGACCCGCGAATGGTCGAGGGTGGTCATGGCGATGCGGAAGCCGTGGCCTTCCTCGGCCAAGAGGTTGGCGGCGGGCACTCGGCAGTCGGTAAAGTAAAGCGGTGCGGTGCGCGACGCCTTCAGGCCCAGCTTCTCCTCCGGCGTGCCGACAGCAAAGCCCGGGGTGTCGGCTGGTACGACGAAGGCACTGATGCCCTTGACGCCAGCCTCAGGGTCGGTGCGCGCCAGGACGACGAAGTGGCTGCCATGGCCGGCGTTGGTGATCCAAGCCTTTTCGCCGTTGATCACCCACTCGTCGCCGTCGCGCACCGCGGTGGTGCGCATGGCGCCGGCATCGGAACCTGAGCCCGGTTCGGTGAGGCCGAAGCCGCCGATGGACTCGCCGCGGGCGAGGGGCGGCAGCACTCGGCGCTTGAGCTCCTCGGAGCCGAATCTGGCGATCGGCCAGCAGCAGACCGAGTTGGTGACGCTCATGGTCACCGCTGTCGCAGGGCACACGGCGGCGATCTCTTCTATCGCCAGAGCGTAGGTCAGGGTGTCGAAGCCGGCACCGTCGTAGGCCTCGTCGACCAGCATGCCGAGCAGCCCGAGCTCGCCCATCTCGCGCAGGACGTCCTGTGGGAACTCGTGGTTCTTGTCGCGCTCGGCGACCCCGGGACGGATGCGCTCCACGGCGAAGCGACGCACCTCGTCGCGCATCAGCTGTTGGTCTTCGTTCAGGGCGAAGGAGACGTTGGTTTCGTCAGCCATGATGATTCCGTTCGTACCGTCGGGCTGCGGCGCCGGATCCCCTGCGGGCGGCGCTGCGCTAAACTCGCCCGGCCTGCTCCGTTGATTCGATCTTCAATAATCAGGCTTGCGCTGTAGCTGCCGAGGCCGGGCTCAGACACGCCTCCGCTCCGTCCTCGGGGAGCCCGGCGCCGCTCCGGCCGGCATCGGATCCTTCAGCTCTTGTTGAGGACCCAGTCGGAGATGACCATCTTCTGGATCTCACTCGTCCCTTCGTAGATCTCGGTGATGCGGGCGTCGCGGAAGTAACGCTCGACGTTGTACTCGCGGATGTAGCCGTAACCACCGTGGATCTGGAGGGCCTTGTTGGTGACGCGCTGCGCCATCTCCGAGGTGAAGAGCTTGGCCTGTGCCGCCTCGAGGGTAAAGCGCTTGCGGTTCATCTTCGTCCAGGCCGCCTTCCAGGTCAGCAGGCGGCCAGCATCGAGCTCGGTCGACATATCCGCCAGGTAGTGTTGGATCGCCTGGAATCCGGCGATGGCGGTGCCGAACTGCTCGCGCTCCTGGGCATAGGCCAGGGCCTCCTCGAAGGCGCCCTGGGCGATGCCCACCGCCTGGGCGGCGATGCCGATGCGCCCGCCGTCGAGGGTCGACATGGCAATGCGGAAACCGTCGCCTTCCTCCCCCACCCGCTGGCTGGCCGGCACCCGCATGTCCGCGAAGGCCAGCTCGGTGGTGCCCGAGGCGTTGACCCCGAGCTTGTACTCGTGGATCCCGTGGCTGTACCCCGGCGTGTCGGCCGACACGATGAAAGCGGTGATGCCCTTGTGCTTCAGACTCGGATCGACGGTGGCGAAGACGAGGGCGAGGTCGGCGTTGGTGCCGTTGGTGATGAACACCTTGTTGCCATTGATCACATAGTCGTCGCCGTCGCGCACCGCGGTGGTGCGCAGGCTGGCGGCATCAGACCCGGCGCCGGGCTCGGTGAGGCCAAAACAGCCGAGCTTCTCGCCCGAGGCCAGGGGCTTCAGGAACTGCTGCTTCTGCTCCTCGTTGGCCCATTTGAGCAACGGATCGCAGACCAGGGAGTTGTTGACCGAGAGGATCACACCGGTGGAGGCGCAGACGCGGCTGATCTCCTCGATCACCAGGCAGTAGGACAGCACGTCCATGCCCGAGCCACCATACTCTTCGGGCACTGAAACCCCGGTCAACCCGAGCTCCGCCGCCTGGCGGATAGTGTCGACCGGAAAGATCCCCTTGGCGTCGATCTCTTTGGCGATCGGCCGCACCACCTCTTCAGCGAAGCGCCGGACCTCCTCGCGCAACATCTTCTGTTCTTCGTTCAGCTCGATATGCATCGAAACTCCTCACGCGGATCGCCATCGATCCAACGGGGTCTTCGTCCAGTGATCTCGACCGGATGTGTTGTCAGAAAGACGGGAGTCGCCGCGGGCGACATCACCTGGGGCTCTACGCCGAGCGCAGATACGAGGACTCTAGCAACGGCCCGGGAGGGGGTCAAGAAACAGCCGTTCGATGTCCGCCCAACTCGATATCTGGGCCCGCGATCGAGATAGACTCTCCCACCAGATCTATGCTGCAGGCGTGGCCAATAGCAGGGCGACGCCAGTGACGAAGGGAGGTGAAATCATGACGCTCAAGACACACGTTCAGGCCGGAACCGAATCCGACGGAACCGGCAACTAGATCCTCGACCTCGATATCGGGCACCCCAACCAACAGGATCTTGGTCGCCACATATCTGATGCGAGTGCAGCCACGAGTGTGGCGGCACCAACAATGAAGGGAGGTGGAACAATGACCCTCAAGACACACGTTCAGGCCGGGGCTGGCGGCGACGGCAGCGGCAACTAGACCGATTGACGGGCGCCCCCGGCCCGGGACCGAGGTCCCGGGCTACGGACTCACGCCCCTTCGGGGCCAAGAGCGTCCCGGAGGGACGACAGAACGTAGCCTGGGATTTCAATCCCAGGCAGCCTCGCGGGTGGGTTTGGAGCACAGCTCCTACGGAGCCGCGTAGCGCGATTTCCACGGCACCTGCACCGACACCGGCTCATCGAGCTCCAGGGTGACAACCGTGCCCCCCGGGATCTCCACCTCGTCCTTCGGCCGGTTGGCCGAAGCGGCGGTACCGGCGGCAGCGCCGAGAATAGCGCCGAGGACGGTGCCGCGACCGCGATCGTCATCGTCGATGATCGCACCGAGGATGGCCCCGCCGGCGGCAGCACGACCGATCACCTTCTTGTCGCGACGCGATTCGTTACGCCCGGCATCGTAGAACGAGGCGTTGATCTCGACCGGACGACCCCAGGGCAGTTGCAGCTCACCGAAGCGCAGACCGAGCTCGGCCTGACCGCCGACACGCTTCAGCGGCACGGCCTCGGTGACGATCCCAGTGAGCTCCGTCCCCGCGGGAACCACCAGGCGCCCGTCACCGGCGTGCAGATCGGCGGTGAGGCGGGTGCGGAAGCTGTCGCCAGGACGACTGGTGGCGCTCGACACAGTGGTGAGGAACTCGACGTCGATCAGGGTCGAGGCTTCCAGGTCGATCTCGGCATAGACCTCGGGTGGCGGTTGCCGGCGCTTCACCTCGGCCTGGCGCTCGGCTTCCAGGTCGACCGCCGCGCGGTCCGCCGCCAAGCGAGTCTCAGAATCGGCCAGAGCACTGCGCTGGCGGTCCAGATCGGATCGGCTCTTGGCCAGTGCCGCCTGGCGCGACGCCAACTCGGCTTGCCGTGTGGCCAGCTCACCTTGGCGCGAGGCCAACGCCGCCTCACGCTGCGCTAGCTCCTGCTCGCGTGCTTCGAGAGCCTGCAGGCGGCTCTCAATCTCAGTATCGTGGTCGTTCAGTGCCGTTTCACGCAAAGCCACGGTCGCTTCGCGCTCGGCGACGGCCGCCTCACGGTTTGCTAGTTGGGCGGCGATCTCGCCATCCGCCTGCGACGCTTCTGTGCTGCCGCAAGCGCTCAGGCCCAGGCCTGCCATGAGCAAGGCCAGGGCCAGTGTCCATCGTAGTTTGGTTCGAGAGATTTGTTCGAGCATCGTTCGATACCTCCACTCGATACAAAAGCAAGATAGGTGCCATCGCAAGAACACCACGGAGAGCCTTCTCGATGCTCCCGGCGTCGTCGTCCAGGGACGTCAATGCCACCGCCTGACGTCAATTCCACCGCCTCCACGGACTCAAGTCCGAGGCTATTCTCGTTCGTCCCTACGGGACGCGGAGGAGCGATGCCCGCTGCGGAGGATGCCGAACGGAAGGTCGCCCGGTTCCTTGTTCTTGACCCCGTCAGGGGTCGACGAGATTAGCCTCGGGTTTCAACCCGTGGCACCGCCTCGGTTGAGGACTCTACAGCGCCAATCGCTTGATCAACCGAAACAATGTCGTGCGATCGATCCCGAGCTCACGGGCAGCCTCGGCCCGACGCCCACTGCTGGCCGAGAGCGCGGCACGGACGCGCTCAGCGGTACAGGCGTCGAGGCATTCTTGCAGAGTGCCGGTTTGCAGGGAGTCGGTCTCAAGGGCGTTGTCTTCGGTCGCGCCGTCAAGCAGCAGATCCTCAGGCTCGATGGTGTCGCCTCGGCCGAGGATGCTCGCCCGCTCGATGGCGTTCTCGAGTTCGCGCACGTTACCCGGCCAGGGGTGACTTTCGAGCAGGTTCGCCGCAGCATTGCTCAGCTCCAGCTGGCGTCCGCCTTGCTGAGCGCCGCGGGCGAGGAAGTGGCACGCCAGCGGCAGCACATCTTCGCGCCGCTGGCGCAGGGGTGGCAATTGCACCGGAATGACGTTCAGACGATAGAAGAGATCCTCACGAAAGCTGCCGTCGGCGATCGCCGCCCGCAAGTCGCGGTGGGTGGCGGCGAGAACGCGCACATCGACCCGCCGGGGCGCGTCGCCGCCGACCCGCAGAACCTCACCCTCCTGCAGAACGCGCAGCAGCTTGGCCTGGAACTCGGGTTCCATCTCACCGATCTCGTCGAGCAAGAGGGTGCCGCCGTCGGCACGCTCGAAACAGCCCGGCCGCTGGGCCTCGGCGCCGGTGAAGGCGCCTTTCTCGTGGCCGAAGAGCTCGCTCTCCAGCACGCCGGGGGCAAAGGCTTTGCAGTTGACCGCGACGAACGGCCGACCGAGGCGCGGGCTGCCGTAGTGCAGACGTTTGGCGATCACCTCCTTGCCGGTGCCGCTCTCCCCCTGGATCAGCACCGAGGCATCGGATCCAGCGGCACGATCGACCAGTTTTAGCACCGATCGCATCGCCGGACTCTCGGCGATCATGCCGGTGGTGAACCGCTCCCCTACCTCCTGCCGCAACAGACGATTCTCGCGCTCCAGGCGACGCATCTCGAGCGCCCGCGCCACCAGGCCACGCAGCTCATCGTGA
>JBCCGX010000119.1:0-13767 GCA_039029035.1 Acidobacteriota bacterium
GAGAAAAAGGAGACCGTAGCACCGATCGGCGGATCCGAGCTCGCCGGCCAGTTGCCGAAATCCGGCAGCCAGAGCAGGTCCGCCGCGTCCACCGGGTCCCTGAAGGAAGCATCGTCGAGGTAGCGATCGACGCGCATGAAAGTGAACCACGAGATGCCCAGCTCTTCGTGCAACTCCAAGTGCTCGACCGCCAGTGCACCGACGTCACAGGTCGCGGGGTCGTCGCAGCCAAAACACTCGCCCGTGCCGCAATGGATTTCCAAATCACAGTAGGGACCGAACTCCGTCTGCACAATGCCGTAGCCGGCACCGGTCACGGTCTCCATCGTCCCGCGCAAGGTCGGGAAGTGGTAGCCGTGGAAAGCGATCGCGGTGCGCGACCAGTCGATACTCTGACCGCAGCCGTCGACCGGGTCGACGACCATCGGCTGCAGGTCGTCGATGTCCTGCAGGACCCCGCTGGCCAAGGTGAACATCGCGTAGCTGAAGAGGAGGACCATGGAGTCCGGCGCGTGCTCGCGCACCTTGCAGTAGGCATCCCTCTCCATCTCCAAGACGGCGAGGGGTGACGGCGCGGATTGGTGGATGGGACAGAAGCGGGCGTAGGGCTCGTTCTGCAGCTCGAAGATCACATGTGGCTCGTCACCGAACTCGGCCGCGTAAAGATCCCAGAAGTCGACGGCGAAATCGTGATCAAAAGACCCGGGGGCGTTGCCGACGGTGATCACCAGGTACATATCCAGGGTTCGCGTCAAGTTGACCAACCCCGTGAGCTCGGCCAGCTTGTACCCCGGCGTGGGACCGGCGCCGGAATCGGACGGATCGCCCTCACGCTCCGCATAGACGTGGAGGGCGTTGCCGCCGCGATTCTTGATGTCTTGCAGCTCGGTGAAAGTGGGCGCCGGCACGTCACGATCCAGAGACACTCTGGGGCCGCGCAACAGAGTCCCGGTGTCGGTGAGGACGGTTCCGCGGCCAATGAACGGCCGGCCGCGAGCCGCCTCGGCATCGCTTGGCAACAGGCCGAGCGACAGCAGAAGCAGGGTGAGCCAGATCCGCAGCCGCGGGCGGCTCGGAGCAGCGTTAGCAGAAGCAGAATTCCGCCTATTTGGGGTCATCTCGTCTCCTTTCGGTGTACTGGGCAGAGGTGTACTGGACAGAGGTTTATTGCGAGACGTCGGGACGTGCGCCTCCCTACGGGTGCACCCGCAGTGCACCGCTCGGCCCTTGGGCGGACGCCACCTCCCGATCGAATAGGGAATCCAGTTACAAGGGGCGACTCGGCCAGCCAGATGACCCGGGTCGGCGGGCCAGCCAGCCGGATCCGAGCGCCCGTGTATTCACAGGCGACGACGCTCGGCAAAGTCCCCACGGATAGACGAAAAAATTTTCAGCCGAGCTAAAACAAAGGCGGCATCACGTGTGCGTGACGCCGCCAGGCAAGGTTCACCAGAACGCTTACGGAGCTACTGCCAGGACTCGAAATCGTCCAGGTAGAGAATGTCGTGGGTGCCGTCTTGCACGTACATGGCACCGAAACGGATCGACTCGATCACGGCGGTGTCGTTGTCGAGATCGGTCAGCTCGCCGATCAACGTTCCGTCGAGCCACAAGCGCAGGCGACCGTCGTAGCGGTCGACTTCGCTGGCAGCGCGCCAGGTGAGCTCCACCCGGTGAGGTCCATCAGGCAAGCTGGCGTAGGGCAGATCATGGCGCCCGCCTTGGTCGTCATGGGCACTGGCGCGGATCCTCAGGCCGGTGGGACTGTCCCACAGCCGCACGAGGAAACGACTCGCCACGCTCGGGCCGTAATCTTCCGGGTGCGCGAGCACCAGCGCCATCGTTTCTCCCAGACCCATTTCGAGGTACGTGGCGTCGACCAGGAAGCGCACGCCGGCAGATCGGTCGCCGGATGGCTGGCGGTCGAGGATCCAGCTACCCCAGTCGCTGCCGGGCTGCAGGTCGAGCTCGAGCCCGGCCAGGCCGGTGATCGCCGCCGCCGGTGTGACAGTGATGTCGCCCCGTGAGGTGCCCATGGTTTCCCAGGCGGAGAGGTCGGACTCGAAGGGATCGGCCGTCAGCTCTTCGTAGTCGTGCGCCACCGGCCCTTCTCGCACAGTGATCGCATCCATCTTCAGGTTGAAGCTGGCGCCGGGTGGGTTGATCGGTGCTCCGATGCGCACCTCATCGACCTCGAGCCCGAGGCTCGCGACCCCGCGGATCTCGGCCCGGGTCCGCTCGTCGATACGCAGGCGCATCCCTCCGTCCTCGCCGGTCCACCAGTCCAGGCGAATCTCGTGCTGGTTGTCAGTGACCGGAATCCAGGCGCTGGCGTGGCGCGCGCCTTCGCTATCGAAGGCAACACCGCGCAGCAGGGTCTCGGTCGACGACAGACCGGCTTCGATTCGAAAACGCTCGCCGCCGCTGGTCGCGCGAGCCGACAGCAAGGTCAGCACACAAACCTGGAATCCACCCTCTTCTGCCTCACAAGCAGCGTCGGGCAGGCGAATACCGCGGTCGCCGAGGCCCATGCGCAGATCGGCACAGCCGGCATCGGTGTTGTTGGGATCCCCGAGGTAGCTCTCCTCCACCGAGTAGTGAAGATAGGCTTCGGTGCCGGTACCGTCGAGGGCGATCCGCATCCCACCCTCGCCGAGCAGCGCGCCCGCGGCGCCGAACCAGAGCTGCTCGTTGATGTCGACTTCGGTCGGCAGGGGCTCGCCCTCGAAGTGGGTGGTCGGCGGCCCGACCGTCGGTGAGCTGGCACGCAAGGCCAGACGATGGGTGGTGACGACGCCGTCCAGGTCTTCGCTGACGGTCAGACGATCCGATCCGACGGTCCAGAAGTCGCCGCCGAGGGTCGGCGTGTAGACCAGCGTACCGTCCTGGCGAATCAACGCCGCGCCATGGACCGGCGCCTCGACGACGCTCAATGTGCCTTCGGCCTCTGACCATTCGACGGTGCCTTGCCAGGGGTCGACCGCCAGCTGAGTTGTCGTTTGCGACTGGGCGAACAGCGGGGCCAGGGCAGACAGGCAGACCCCAGCCGAGACGAGGTAAGCAAACCGCATCATGCATTCCTCCGTGGAGTGATGGGTTGAGTCTCGGCAGCGCCGACCCGCTGCGCGAAGGTTGTCAATCCGTAATATCCTAGATTGCCTCTCGCAACAGAGGTTCACGTTACCCCTGGCCAATGGCGTTTCATCCAGCGAGCACAAGCCAGCGAACAAAGCCAGCGAACACACCCACCGAGCAATGCAACAGGCGTCCACTTCCATCAGCGAGCCGACGCAAGGCGAAGTCACTGAGCTGCTCCGGCAATGGAGCCGGGGTGAAGCGGCGGCGCTCGATCAGCTGATTCCCATCGTCGAAGCCGCGCTGCGCCAACAGGCCCGCGGCGTGATGTCGCGGGAGCGGCCCGGGCATACCCTCGAGCCCACTGCTCTGGTCAACGAGGTGTATCTGCGGCTGCTCGATCGACGCCGTGTCTCGTGGCAGGATCGGACCCATTTCTTCCGCTTCGCCGCCACCGTCATGCGCCGGGTGCTGGTCGAGCATGCGCGCGCCCGTCTCCGCCTCAAGCGCGGCGGTGGCGCGGTCCGCCTGGCGATCGAAGACGTCCACGGCCTCGCCGCTCCGGCCCGCGACATCGACCTCCTGGCGCTCGATCAGGCACTCGACAAGCTCGCCGCCATGGATCCGCGGCAAGCCGAGATCGTCGAGCTGCGCTTCTTCGCCGGCTTGACCCTCGAGGAGACCAGCGAGGCCCTGGGTATCAGTACCTCACTGATCAGTCGTGAATGGACGGTGGTCCGAGCCTGGTTGTTCAACGAGCTGAAGAATCAGCGCTGAGCATGGATCCCGAGCGCTGGCGCCAAGTCCAAGAAGTCTTCCACGCCGCCCTGGAAAGCCCGGAGGAAGCGCGCCCGGAGGTGATCGCCGCGGCCAGCAAAGGCGATCCTGACCTGGCCTCCAGGGTGGAGGCCTTGCTCGACGCCCACGTCCAGGCGACGACTTTCGTCGACCGGCCGATCTTTCGCTGGTCCGAAACCTCGGACGACGAGCTTCCCGCCACGATCGGTCCCTATCGCCCCCTGGAGATCCTCGGACGTGGCGGCATGGGGGTCGTCTACCGCGCCGAACGGGCCGATCAGACATTCGAGAAGCAGGTCGCGCTCAAGGTGGTGAGCCGCGATCTGACGACGCCGGACCTGGCGCGGCGCTTCCGCGCCGAGCGCCAGATCCTGGCCGATCTGGAGCACCCGGGCATCGCCCGCCTGCTCGATGGCGGCACCACCGACGATGGACGCCCCTACCTGGTGATGGAGCTGGTCGACGGCGTGCCGGTCGACCGTTTCATCGTCGACAAGGGTCTGAGCCTCGAGGCCCGGCTCGACCTTTTCGGTGAGATCTGCCAGGCGGTCCATACGGCGCATCAGAACCTCGTGGTGCATCGCGATCTCAAGCCGGCCAACATCCTGGTCACCGACCAGGGCCGCCCCAAGCTGCTCGATTTCGGTATCGCCAAACTGCTGGCACCGGCGAGCGGGCGCTCGGTCCCCGAAGCCACCGGACCCGGCAGTCGCTGGATGACGCCATCCCACGCCAGCCCGGAGCAAGTGCGTGGCGATGCGGTCACCACCGCCAGCGACGTCTATGCCCTCGGTGTCCTACTGTTCGAGATGCTCACCGGCCAGCGCCCCTACCCGGCGCGGCCCGAGAAGCCTCACGAGCTCACTCAGGCGATCCTCGATCGGCCCGCACCGCGGCCTTCCGACATCGTCGCGTCCACGGCCCGAGACGATGTCAGCGGAGACGATGACAGCAGAGAGAACGACGGCGAGCGGCGTGCGGCGCGGCGCCTGGCGAAGTCTCTGCGCGGCGATCTCGATCGCATCGTCCTCACTGCCCTGCGCAAGGCGCCGGAGCGCCGCTATCCCTCGGCCGAGGCCCTGGCGGCCGACGTCGGACGCTTTCGCCGTGGCCAACCGATCGCCGCCCGCCCGGATGCCTTCGCCTACCGGGCGCGGAAGTTCGTCAGGCGCCATCGGCTCGCCGTCAGCGCGACCGCCATGGCTTTCGCCGCGCTCTCCTTTTCGACCGCGACGGCCCTCGTCCAACAGACGCGGGCCGAGCGCCAGCGTGATCGCGCCGAAGCCGTTTCGGGCTTTCTCGTGCAGCTGTTCGAGAACGCCGACCCGTACCATGCCCGGGGCGAGGAGCTGACGGTGCGCGAGCTGCTCGACCGCGGCGCCAACGAGCTGGCGCGCAGCGAAGCCGACGACACCGTCGCCGACCTGGCGACCGCCATGGGCGAGGCCTATCTCGGGCTCGGGCTCTATCGACCGGCCGGCGAGCTGCTGCACCGCGGCCTCGATCACCGGCGGCAACGCCACGGCGAAGAGCATCGCGAGGTGGCCGCTTCGAACGCCGCGCTGGGGCGCTTGCGGCTCGCCGAAGGGAACTTCGCGGCGGCCGAGGTGTTGCTCGATGGAGCCCTGCGCCAACGCCGCGCTCTCCTCGGCGCCAGCCACCCCCTGACCGGCAAGAGCTGTTTCGATCTGGCGAACCTGCTGCACCGCCGCGGCGATCTCGAAGACGCCGAGGCCCTCTTCCGTGAGGCGATCACCATCCTGCGCTCGGCTGATGGCCACGGCGAGCAGCTGGCGCGGGCTTTGAGCGGCCTCTCGGCCCTCGAACGCGATCGTGGCCTCTACGCCTCGGCCGAGAGCCTGCAGCGCGAAGCGCTCGAAACCGTGATTGCGGCACGTGGCGACGCGCCCGATCCGGCGGTAGCCCGGTTCCGCACCGACCTTGGCACCCTGCTCCGGCGCCAAGGCGACGACGCGGCGGCGGAAGCCCTCTACCGGGTTGCCCTGAAGACCCAGCGCCATCTTTACCCGGAGGGGCATCCCGAGATCGCCACCACCCTGACCAGCCTGGCTTCGGCCGTCTCTAGCCTGGGCCGTTTCGACGAGGCCGACACCCTCTTTGGCGAAGCGGTCGACCTGCGGCTGCAACTGCTCGGCCCAGCTCATCCCTTGGTCGCCAACACCTTGAACAACCGCGCCAACCTGGCCGCCGACCGCGGTCGCCGCGACCAGGCCGAGGCGCTCTATCGCCAGGCGTTGGCCCTGCTGGAGGCCGCGCTACCCGATGGGCACAAAGATCTCGCCAAAACCCGCAGCAATCTCGGGCTGATCCTGGCGGCCCGCGGCGAGTACGAGCAAGCCGAAGCCCTACATCGCCAAGCCCTCGCCGCCTACCGCGCCCTCTACGGCGACCGCCACGTGTGGGTGGCGGTGGTGTTGAACAACCTGGCTGACAGCTTTCGGGCCCAGAGTCGATACGGCGAAGCTCGGCCTCTGTACGAGGAATCGGTCGCAACGCTGCGCGATGTCCTCGGTGCTAACCATCCCAACCAGGCGACCGGGCTCAACAACCTGGCCTTGGTCTATCGAGCGCAAGGCGACCATCCAGCGGCCGCCGCGGCCTTCGAGGAAGCGCGCAGGATCTCCGAGAGAGGCTTGGGACCGGACCATCCCAAAACGCTGCGCATCACCTTGTTCGAGCTCTCCTTGGCGACCGAAACTGAAGCGTTCGACACGGTGGCCTCGCGGATCGAAGATTTCCTGGAACGTTGCCAGCAGGCTCTCGGGCCGGCCCATCCGACCACCGCCAGAGCACGTGGGCTACTCGGCGAGCTACTCCTGTCACAAGGCCGGCTCGACGACGCCGAGCCCCATCTGCAGGCCAGCTTCGATGCCCTGACCGAGAACACAGCCGCCACCGCGAAAGCACGCCACACGGCCGCCAAGCGGCTCGAAGAGCTGCGGCGGCAGCGCGCGTTGAAAGACAGTTGAAAGTCTGTCGGATATGATTCGTCTACGATTCCACAGATGCTAAACCCTACCGCGGGCTCGCCGACGAAGCGTCCCGCCGGATGATCGCTCGGAGGTCCACCCATGACACCACGCGCCTTCACTGACCTCGTTGATGTTCTCGAACGCTCCGTCGCCGAGCATGGGCATCGCAACCTCTTCGGCACCAAGGTCGATGGCCAGTGGCAGTGGATCACCTACGCCGAGTTCGGCAGGCGGGTCGACGCTTTCCGCGGTGGCCTGGCACAGCTGGGCATCGCCCAGGGCGATACGGTGGCGGTCATCTCGAGCAACCGGGTCGAATGGGCGGTCGGCGCCTATGCCACCTACGGCCTCGGTGCCCGCTACTGTCCGATGTACGAGAGTCAGCTGGCCAAGGACTGGCGCTACATCTGTGAAGACTCGGGCGCCAAGATACTGATCGCCTCGACTTACGCAATCTACGAAAAGGTCCGTGACTGGGCCGGCGAGGTCGGCAACATCGAGAAGGTTTTCTGCATGGCCCTACCGGGCGAGGACGAGGCGAGCTTCCTGACGATCGAGAAGCTCGGCGAGGCGAATCCTGCTCCCTCCGTCGAGATCGATCCGGAATGGGTCTGCGGCTTCATCTACACCTCGGGCACGACCGGCAAGCCCAAGGGCGTGCTGCTGTCGCACAACAACATCTGCTCCAATCTGAACGGTGTGTCATCGATCTTCCCGGTCGACACGTCCGACATCTCGGTGTCGTTTCTGCCTTGGGCCCATTCTTTCGGCCAGACTTGCGAGCTGCACAGCATGCTGTCGCGCGGCGCCGCGATCGCCCTGGCCGAATCGATCGAGAAGCTGGTCGACAACTTCGCCGAAGTGCGGCCGACGGTGCTCTTCTCCGTCCCACGGATCTTCAACAAGATCTACGACGGCCTGCAGAAGAAGATGGCCGAAGAAGGTGGCCTCAAGCAGACCCTCTTCGAGGCCGGCATGGCCAACGCCGAGGTCAGGCAGCAGCTGGAAGCCCGTGGTGAGAGCTCCTGGTGGGTCAATAAGAAGCACGATTTCTTCGACAAGCTGGTGTTCTCCAAGGTGCGCGAGCGCTTCGGCGGCCGATTGCGCTACGCCGCTTCCGGCGGCGCGGCCCTCTCGCCCGAGGTCGGCGACTTCATCAACAAGCTCGGTATCCTGGTTTGCGAGGGCTACGGCCTGACCGAGACCAGCCCAATCGTCACCACCAATTATCCGGGCAACCGCAAGCTGGGCTCGGTCGGCAAGCCGATCGAAGGCGTCAAGGTGATCATCGATCAGAGCGTGGTGGAGGACAAGGAATCCGGCGACGGCGAGATCGTGGTACACGGTCCCAACGTCATGGTGGGGTACCACAACCTGCCGGAAGAGACCGCGGAAGTGATCAGTGAGAACCGCGACTTCCGCACCGGTGACCTCGGTCGGCTCGACGACGACGGCTACCTCTACATCACCGGCCGGATCAAAGAGCAGTACAAGCTGGAGAACGGCAAGTATGTTGTTCCAGCACCGCTGGAAGAGCTCCTGCAACTGAGCCCCTACGTCAACCAGGCCTATATTCACGGCTTCAACAAGCCGTTTAACATCGCCCTCATCGTGCCCGATCGTCCGGCGCTCGAGAAGTGGGCGGCCGAGCAAGGCCTCTCCGGCGGTTTCGAAGCGATCCTCGAACACGATAAGACCCAGGCGCTCTTTACCGAACAGCTCGAGCGCTACAGCAAGGACTTCAAGCGCTACGAGCAGCCCAGGAAGTTCCGCCTGATCAGCGAAGAGTTCTCGGTCGACAACGGCATGCTGACGCCCAAGATGAGCCTCAAGCGGCAGGTCGTCCAGGACCGCTACGGCGACGAGATCGAAGCGCTGCACGCGGCTTAGGGCCCGCGCAAGAATAACTCCAGCATCGAGGGCGTCAAGGCGCCCCTCTCGCAAGGCGCGTGACTGAGGCATACTCGAGGTCTGTCGCAAAGGAGCGCAACACCGCGAGAGGGTATGCATGGGCGGCCGAATGGGGAAGTTAATTCCTGCGCGAGCCCTTAGGCAAAATCGCCCGAAGGATTCTTCGGGCTCGGGACTCATCTCCAATGCATGAGTCTCGTCGGCACGACAGTCGGGCGTATCCGCATCGTAGACCACCTCGGCCAAGGTGGGATGGGGGAACTCTACGTCGGCTACGACGCAACGCTCGAGCGCAAAGTTGCGCTGAAGGCGATTCGCGACGAGCGTCGCTTCGACGCCGAGGCCAAGGCCCGCTTCCTGCGCGAAGCGCGCATCCTGTCGCAGCTCGATCACCCGGGTATCTGCCAGATCCATGAGTTCATCGAGGGCGACGACAGCGATTTTCTGGTGCTCGAGCTGATCGCCGGCCAGAACCTCAAAACGGCCCTGGCCGACGACGATCTCAGCCCGGCGTTTCGACTACACATCGCCGAGCATGTCACCGACGCCCTGGTGGCCGCCCACGCCAAAGGGGTCGCGCATCGCGACCTCAAGCCGGAAAACGTGATGCTGACGCCCGAAGGGAGCGTCAAGATTCTCGATTTCGGCATCGCTCAAACGGTGGATGAACAGTGGGTCACCACGGTGGACAACGAGGCCACGGAAGAACCCCACCTCACCATCCCAAGTGAGGCACTGGAGGCGACGCGCCCCGCCGCCGAGGCCCCCGTGGCCACATCACCGGACGAGCAGACCGAGCCCTGGAGTGGCCGGCCGGATTTCGATCGGCCTCTGGCCGACCCCACCGTCACGACCCCGGCAACAGTGCTCGCCACCGCTGGCGACAGACACGCTGGCGACAGACACGCCGGCGACGGCCACGCCGCCAGCGACTTCATACGGACCGAAGTTGGCACCGTCATGGGCACGGTCGCCTACATGAGCCCGGAGCAGGCCCGCGGCGAGCGCGCCACCGTGGCCAGCGACATGTACTCCCTCGGTCTGATGCTGCAGGAGATCTTCACCGGCCAACCAGCCTATGGTCCCGAGCGCCCCCTGCTGGACATGCTCCTCCGGGTCGGCAAGGGAGAGACCTTGCCGGTGACCGGCATCGACCCAGATCTGGCGACACTGATCGAGCGGCTCAAATCACTCGCACCCGAGGCGCGCCCACAGGCGGTGGAGACCGCCGAGCGCCTCGCCTGGATTCGCGGCAAGCCTGGCCGCCGGCTGCTGCGCCATCTGGCAGCGGGGTTGGTGGCGTTTGTCCTCTTCGGCATCCTCAAATACACCTTCGACCTGCGCCGCGAGAAGCAGCAGGCCGAGGCCGCCCGACAGCATGCCGAGCAGGTGCTGGATTTCGTCGTCAGCCTGTTCGCCGTCTCGGATCCGAGCGCTGCCCGTGGTCGGGAGATCACCGCCTTCGAGCTCCTCGAGGCGGGCGCGGCGCGCATCGACGAGATGCGGCATCAGCCGCGCAGCCAGGCGCTTCTGATGCTCACCATGGGGCGGGTCTACCGTCAGCTCGGCCTGTTGGATCCGGCGGCACCCCTGCTCGAAGACGCTCTCACGGTCCACCGCAGCCTCGGCGCAGCACCCGGCGCCGAGGTGATCGCAGGTGCCCGCTACCTCGATGAGCTGGCCAGCCTCTACCACGACCGCGGCGAGTATGAGCGTGCCGAGCCGCTCTACCGAGACGCCCTCGCGAGCCTCGAACAAGCGCTCGGCTCCGAGCATCCACTGGTGGCGATCAGCCTCAACAACCTGGCCTTTCTCTACTTCGCCCAGGGCCGCGACGAGGCCGCAGAGCCCTTGCTCCTGCGCACCCTCGAAATCCAAGAGAAGGTCCTGGGGCCGGACGATCCACGCCTGGCGGCAAGCCTCAACAACCTGGGCAACCTCTATCGCTCCCGCGCCGAGCACGATCGGGCGGAGCAGCTGTTGCGCCGCGCCATCGAGCTGCAAGAAGGCCTGCCGGCGTCTGACGACGACCATAACCTAGCGTTCAGCCTCAACAACCTTGGGCTGATCTACACCCAACGCGGTGCGGTCGAGCGGGCCGAACCGCTCTTCTCACGGGCGCTCGAGATCCAAGACACCGTCTTGGGCGCGAAACACCCCCGGGTCGCCAAGACGCTGAACAACCTCGCCGAGGTGTACTCGCAGATCGGTGCCTACGCCCGCGCAGAGCCGCTCTACGAGCGGGCGCTCGAGATTCAACAAGAAGCCCTCGGAGCGGCTCACCCCGACGTCGCAATCACCCTGTCCAATCTTGCCGACTTGTACAGTGCTCGCGGCGAAGCTGAACGAGCTCTGCCGCTCTACGAACGGGCGCTGGCGATCCAGGAAGAGACCCTAGGCAGCGATCACCCAGAGGTGGCCGTCACGTTGAATCATCAAGCCGATCTCCACCGCTTCGCCGCCGGCCTCGACGCCTCGGTGGCCGAGAGGCTCTACCGCCGAGCCCTCGAGATTCAGCAAAGAGCCTATGGCCGGGAGCACCCCAGCGTCGCGATCACCCTCGCCGACCTTGCCGACCTCGCGACTCGCCAGGGCCGTTTCGAGGAGGCGCAGCGGTTGTACCTCCAGGCCCAGGCAAGCGCCAAACAAGCCCCCACGACGGTCACCAACAGTCGCCTGGGTCTGAGGCAGCAGGCGACGATCCGGATCGGCCTCGGCCAGCTGTACTCGGCCACCGGCGCGAGTGAGCGGGCCGCCGACTCCTGGCGGCGCGCCGCTGCCAACATGGGATCCCTGGGCGCCGGCGCCGAGCTGGTCGAAGACCTCCACGTCGAGGCTACAGCGCTGCTCTACCTCGGCCGCGCCGAGGACGCTTGCCCGCTGGTAACGACCTTACTCGACAAAGGTTGGCGTGACCCCGACTTGCTCGGCCTGGGCCGCATGAACACCTTGCTACCCCCATGATGTCCCCCGACGGGACGCCCTGACAGGCAGCTTGCGCCTGAGGATCCTGAGGTTGCAGAGGTTTCTAGCCCCCACGCGCAAATCAACGTTTCACTTCGTTGGCGCTCATCCCATCGGTCACGTGATTTGCGCGTGGGGGTAAACAACCTCAGGATCCTCAGGTTCCTCAGGCTTTGGCCCCTTTCAGACCAGAACATCCAGAGCCCTGGCCTAAAGTCGCTTGCGATGACCTCCAAACACCCTCAGGATCCTCAGGTTCTGCCATCGCAACAACGCGCCTGCCTTCGCCGCAACTGTCCGATATTGGGACGAGGCCCCAGTTAAACGCCATTGAGTCGGCGAAAAACGCGACTTTCGCCAGTTGGCGCGCGTTTTTCGGGTCCGGAACGTGTGCCAACTGGGTTGACGAGCGTTCGGGGGCCCCGAATCGTGGCCAATTTCGAGTCGATCGTCTGGTTCAGGCTGCAGACACTGACTGAATGGTGCCAAAGCGAGAGTCGGGACGGCACACAACCGGTTCGGCGCTGCATCGCTGCGAGCCGACGACGAGACAGTTCGACCCGCGCAAAGCCCTGCTCGAGATCTCTACTCTGATGTGGGCACTACCCCGGCCCGTTCGATGACGAGGGTGCTCTCTTCCAGTCGGTGGGTCAGGCCGCTGCCCTGGAGCACCATCGCCGACGCTTGGCTCGGCGTCAGGCCGCGGATATCGCCGTGCAGGAGGGTCGCCTTGGCGATCTCGGCGGTAGCCGAGTCGGCGAAGTGGGTCGTCCATCCACCTTCGCGCGCCAGCCAGTCGAGAAAGACCTGCAAGGGCTTGCCGGTGACGTCCGGTGCCGGGGCGGTGTCGAGAACCCAATGCCAATGCAGGCCGTAGGTGCGGATCTCGGAGCGCTCGACGAGGCCATGGCTATCGACGGTCAGCTCTTCACCGAGGATCGCATGATGCGACTCGCCCTCGTGCTCGAGGACGATGGAACCCTCGCGAACCCGCACGCGAAGCTCGGATCCCGAGTCGCCGCCGGGAGACAGTCGCACCTCGAATTGGGTTCCGATATCCCGCACCACGCCGAGGGTGGTGCGTACCTCGAGACCAGCACCGGCGGAGTCGAAGTAGACCGCGCCCCGTTCGAGGACAATGCTGGAGCTCGAGGCGAGCCGTATCCGGGTATTGTCGTCGAGGCGCATCGACTGGCCGCCGGCCAGCCGCAACGCTGCACGATTCGACGCACCACCGGCTGCGACGCCGGTTTCGACCACGGCCCCGGCTCGGAGCGGCTCCCCTTTGGTGAGGGTCAGGAGGCGCGAAGAGTCGTTCCCACCGCTGGCCGGCAGCGCACCGCCAGAGGTACCGGTCGGGTGACGCCACACCGGATCGCGCCACACCGTACCGTGAACCAGCTCGAGCTGCGCGACGTGATTCACGCGCGGCGCGTCGTCGAGCCACTGCAGCAGGGCGAAACCCAGGGCTGCCGACGCCAGAAGCATCAGCGCTCCGACAACCCTCTGGCTGAGGCGGGCCCGGCGGCGGCTCGCCGCTTTGGGAAAGGTCGGTCGCAGATCGGTTTGCCCCAGGGTCTCGAGGAGTGTGTCGGCGACCGAGCGTTTCTCGGTGAATCGGGTGACCCGGTAGGCCTCGCGTGGTGGTGTCGTTGGCATGCAATCTCTCCTTCCGGATCGCGACCCGGCTCAGAATTCCCAGGTGATGCCGAACGAAGGCAGGATCTCCTGCCAGATCTCTCGGCTCACGACCACGACGTCTTCCCCATCCGGTCCCTCGACAGTGTCGAGATCGGGGTCGAAGCCAGCGTGGTTTTTTCGGTTGTAGGCGTTTTGAACCTCGAGGAAGAAGCCCAGCACGCCTCTTTCCTTGCGCCACTCGCGACTGGCTCGCAGATCCAGCCGGTGGTAATCCGACAGGCGCTCGCCATGCAGGGGTCCGAGCTCGGTGACGAGCTCGAGCTCGCCTTCATCGTCTTCTTCGAGGAAGCCGGTGATCGCCGTGGTCGGCCATCCCGTGTGGTAC
>JBCCGX010000120.1:0-13747 GCA_039029035.1 Acidobacteriota bacterium
GAATCCACTGCTCGCCAGCGCCATGAAGACACCGCGGTCGGTTCCGACGGCGATGGCGTCGCCCAAAGAGTTCTCGATGAACACGTTGGAACGCAAACGGCCGGGATCGAGGGTACGCAGGTTGCCGGTGATATCGGACCAGCTTGCACCGGCGTTGACGGTGCGGAAGACCCGTTCGTCATCGACGACGAACGCATCATTGCCGTCGGCCGGATCGAGCGCGATATCGATGATGAAGCGGCCCGAGCCGGTACCCGGATAGCTCGTCGATTGCACCACCGCCGATCCCGGCGGACCGGTGCGCACGAAGATTCGGTCTGGTGTACCGCTCAGGTAGACGATATCCGGGTTGTTGCGCGCGCCGTAGGCCAACGGGTCGGCACCGATACGGTTGTTGTCGAAGATCGCATCGACCGAGATCGCGGTCAGCGTGTCGCCACGATCGAACGATTCGTAGGCTGCGGCGAAGGCATGGATGAGCATCCGATCGGGATCGACGAGGTTGAGCTCGTAGGGCTGGGAGAAGGTGACGATGAGACTGGGCCCGCTGACCACCTGCAGCGAGGCGAACTCTTCGCTCAGCAACTCGTTGGCGGCGTTGCGGGTCTGGCGGCGGAAGGCCCCCAGGTTCTGGAAGCTCGAGTAGCGCACGGCGATACCCGGCGTCGAGGTGTCGTCGACCGCCACGTCGCCGCCGTCGGCCGTCGCGACGCTGAACCAACGCGAGGCACCGGAAGAAGGCTGTGCCGGTGTCCCGGTGTCCTGGGCACCGCCGATGATGGTGTTGGAGTTCGAATCGTAGGCGATGTCATGCAACTCGGCCGACGCCAGGTTGCCGATGATCGAGAACCAATCGCCGGTATCGCTCCGCGGGAAGGTACGTTTGTAGACCCCGCCGTCGTTGCCGTCGATTAGGTTGCCGGCAGCGTCGAAAGTCAGCTCCCGCGAGTCGGCGTGCGGCGCGCTCGACGACAAGGTGCCGCCGCCGGCAGGTCCGAGGTCGCGGGAGTGCGTCAGATGCACACACTGAAATCCTGGTGCTACCTGGGCATCGCAGCGCACCAGCAGGCCCGAGAAGTCGAAGGCGCCGATGGCGTTGGGGAATTGAGTCAGATCCTGACGGTCGCCGCCAATGTAGACGATGCTCGCGTCGGTCGGGTCCGCCGCGATCGACATGTGGATGCCACCCTGGCCGCCTTCATGCACCCGCGGCGTGTCCATTCGGACCCAGTTGCTGCCGCCGTTGGCGGAACGGAAGAGTCCTACCGCGACGCCATTGATCGGCACCACGACATAGACCTCACCGAAGCGCCCGACAGAGATCTCGACCCGCCCGATCTCGACCGGATTGGCGTTCAGGAAGCCGTCGATGGCTCCGTTGCTCACCCGCTCCCAGGTCAGACCGAAATCGAGCGAGCGGAAGATGCCGTCGCCCCCCGCGGCCTGGGAGAATCGCGTGCTCACGAAGAGCCGATTGCGGTTGATCGGATCCTGCGCCAGGTCGAGCACCTGGGCGGCGTCCAAACCCGTTCCGGCCGCGCCCGAGATCTGAGTGAAGGTGGCGCCGAAATCCGTGCTGCGAAACAGGCCGACTTGGGAAAAGATGTTGGGATTCGAGAAGTCGGCAGAAGCAACGATCACGTTGTCGTCGACAACGACCCCGGTGATGTTCGAAGTGATCAGGTCGGCACCGATCGATGTCCAAGTAGCGCCACCGTTGGTCGTGCGCAGCAGGCCGCTGCGATCGCCGCCCTTGTCGAAGCCGAGGCTCGAGAAGATGCCGACGCCGGCAATCAGAGTGTTGTGGGTCGCATCCGACGGATCGAGGGCCAGAGCGCCGATCGACAGGGAACGCTGAAGGTCGGTTTGGCGCACCCAGGTCGGGCTCGTGGCTGTGGCGTTGTCGGTGCGCCAGATGCCACCGTTCACCGCTCCGATCCACAGGATGTCGGCATTGGTCGGATGGGTGACGACGGCGTTGACCGCGCCGGAAACCTCGTCGTCAGGCACGACGTTTTCGGTCTGACCGAGGGTGTTGGGGGCCGGCCCCTCCGGTCGCCACGCGGCGGTCGACTGCGCCGAGACGTCAATGGCGTAAGAGGCGAGCACCAAAGCGAGGCCGAAGAGCCAGCCACGCTCAGGTACGGTGAGTCGAAAACAAGCGACGGATCGGGTGGGCGTTGGGTCTTGTTGCACGACGATCTTCCTCGAGAGATGGTGGGTTCGTGGCATTTCGCTTCCATTTCCTAACGCTCAAGGGGGAAACGGGCCGTAGTAGCGGGTATCGCGAAGGGCGTGGGCGAACTGCTCCTGCCCATCGCCCAGGCGCCGAGCGCGAAGCGTCAGAACCTCCTCTATGAAGTGGTCCCCATCACGCCGTAGGTTGGGCAATGCGACATAGATCAGGGAGGTGCCGACGACCACGAAGTCGGCGTACGACCGATGCGCCTCGACGCTCCCTAGCCAGCGTCCGGTGACGCGCTCATAGATCGTCCAGCGGCGGTTCGACCAGGTGCGATCATCGGCGATTCGCACACTGCTCAAGACGTGTTGCCCGTTGGCGGAAAGAAACTGCGGGCCGTTGCCACCGACATTGTCCAGGCGATCAGTACCTTCGAGAATGCGCCGCCTCGCCAGCGGTACGGCGGGAACCGGTAGCTCCGGTGGTCGCAGCGCCACCGTGCCGCGAACGAGATCGACCGCCACGGCACCGCGCTCGAGCTGCGAGGGCCGGGGGGTGCCGACCGCCGCCGAGCCCCCCGCAACCGGCATCACCTGGCGCTCGGGAGCGCCACGAACGACGCGCTGCGAAGACTCCCAGAGAACCGACGGTGTTTGCGGATCCGGTAGGAAATAGGCCCGCAGAGATTGACCGAGGCCATCGTCGATCCGCTGCCACGCCGTCGCTGGCAGCGGCAACGCGCCGCGCCCCACCAAGCGGCCTCGACGATCGACATCGAGAACCACGACGTCGAGCGCATCTCGTTGGTCCGCCAGGGCCAGCAGCCGGGAGCCCTCAAGAGCCAGAGGCAGTGCTGCTTCGGCGCTGATCCAGCGCACACGCCCATCGGCGAGATCGATGGCGGTCAGGCCACCATCCGGCGTCATCGTGAAGGCCGTCCCATGCGACGGTGCGATGAGCGCGCCAGGCCGCAGTTCGACCGCTTCGACAGGCGACTGGGATTGGGCTTGACCCGCTAACGCAAGAACGGGAAGGAGGGAGAGCAGCACCGCGATGCCCCTTGCTCCCGAATTCTTACGAACCCTTCGGACGGCTGAATCTCGACGCACGACGCTTCTCCTTCCGATGTCGGAATGGGCCAAGGACTCACCCTTTCGGTGGCAGCAGAACTTGCCACTGGCAGAGCCAGTCGCACGCACTCCACCCTCGGGGCAGATCCACTCAACAGACCAGCGGATAGTTGCCAGCTGAAAGCTCGGACTCAGGTTGTCGCAATCACTCGATGGGCAGAATCAAAGTACCACAGAATATAGCCAGCGAATATATCCAGACATAAAAATCTCCCAAGAAAGTTCTTGAGTAATTTCTAACCCATTGACTAAAAACGATTTATAGAATCTATGTCGAGTGAATTTTTCCGCGCCTCGCCCTCAAAGCTCCTAGAATTATTACTCAACCTAATTTTTTCGAGATGATCTGGAGCTCTTCGTAGGCGACTTCCGGCGACGCCAGGCGCAGCCGAAGACCCTCGATGGAAGGTTGGCAGAAATGACAGCTCTGCTCGAAAAAGAGCGGCACGAACAAGGCGTGGGTGGCCAGGTAGTCTTCGAACTCGAGGTAGCACGCTCGCCGCAGCTCGGGGTCGTGTTCTTGCAGCGCCTCCTCGGCCACACTGCGGAGCAAGGACAACTGCTCGTCCGAGCATCCCCACGGCGCTGGCCCCTCGAGGAACCTGCTGATGATGGCGTCACAGTCAGGGTAGAGCGCGCTCAGGCGCCAGACGGCGAGATCTGCTTGCGCCTCCGCGACCTCGTCCTGCGCTGCATCCTCTTCGATCTGCTCCGCGAGCCCTTCCAAGGCAGCACGAAGTTGATCCAGGAAGGCCTGATGCTCGCCAAGTAGCGAGGCGTTGACCGCCCACCGCAGTGGATCGCGGGTCAGCTGCCCCTCCGGGCTCGACCGGTAGCGCGGCCTGTCCTGCATCGCTCCGAGCAGCGCCGGGGGAATCAGGCCGCGGGCCGGGCTACGGCCGTGCCCCGTGGCTCGAAGAGCGGCTGGCTTGGCGCACAGCCGGGTGACCAACTGCTGCCGCACCGTTGTGTCGGCAAGCTGCCCGCGGTGTGCGCGGATCATCAGGAAGCAAGTCGATAAGCGAGGCGCTTCGCGGTAGCCAGCCGCCAGCAACGGCTGCCGGCGCAGCCGGGAAGTCTCTGGCGCACTCAGGCCGGATGCCAGCGACAGGTGCCCTTTTTCGAACGCCGCCAGCACGTCCGCCTGGCGCTGGTGGACGCGAAAAGTCAGCCGATCGCAGGCCGGCACGCCGGGTCGCCAGTAGAGCGGATTGCGCTCCAACGCGATACGGCGATCGGGTTGGAAATGCACGACGCGAAACGCTCCTGTCCCAACACATCCCTGGCGCCACGTTCCGGCGAAGGTTTCGGCTTGCTCAGGTACGACCGCGAGCCGCGGATCAGTCAGCATCACCGGGAAGCGGGCTGCCGGTGATGCCAGCTCGAGATCGAACGACAAAGGCGAACGGATGATGAATCCCGCCAGGTAAACGGCATCGCCGGTGAGCATCGCGTCAGCGCCGCGGACAACCGCCGCGGCGCCAGGCGGCGACCGACGACCCTTCTCGAGGGCGCGCTCGAAGGTGAATCGGACGTCCCGGGCCGTGCAGGGGCGACCGTCGTGAAAGCGCACACCTGGCCGCAAGTGGAAACGATAGTGTCGACCGTGCTCGAGCGTCTCGTAAGAGGAAGCCAGGCAGGGTCTGATATGCGCCTGGTCATCGACCCGCAGCAGAGGTTCGAAGACATTGGCGACGATCTCCTGCTGCGCGAGACCGCCACCGAGAGGATCGAGGGTTGGCAGAGGTCGGGTAGTGGCGACGATGATCTCACCACGCGGCTCGCCGCGCCTCGGCTCGGCGGCACCCTCGGGCCGCGGTGGCGCCTCGAGCGGGCGTTTGCCGAGCCTGGCATAGTCGATCGTCGGATAGCCGCTGCGCAAATGCAGATTGGCGATACGTGGGTCAGCAAGCCGGCAATCGACCTCGTGGAACAGCGGTAAGACCGCGCCATCGCGCTCGAGCAAGCGCTCGAATCGGTGATAGAGGGCTTCGCGCTGGGCACGTTTCGACCCTTGCCGCGCCTGATCCAGAACGCGATCGATCTCCTCCGAGGCATAGTAGGCGGCGAAGGCGCCGTCGACGGAATGAAAGATCCGCGCCAGGGCGTCCGGATCTTCGTAGTCACCGTTCCAACGTCCGAGCAGCAGGTCGATGTCGCCGTTGCGCCGATAGTGCGACAGCAGATCCGGCAGGGTCTCGGAAACGATCTCCACTTCGAATCCGATCTCAGACCAGTCGCTGAACAACGCGTCGCGCAGCGCCCGGTAGCGGTCCTGAAAGATCGGGTGGACGGCAGCGCGCAGCCGGACCGGTCGCTGGATGCCGGCCTCGGCGAGCCAGCGCCGGGCCTGCCGAATCGAAGCGGCTTGTCGGCGCCGCCCAGGATCGTGACCGAGAACACCTGGCGGAAGCAGGCCGGTCGCAGGCTGAGCGAACCGGCCGAGGGAACGCCATACCAAGTCACGGGGGGAGATGCCGGCCAGCAAGCTTTGCCGTAACTTGACCGAAGCGGTGTGCGGACCGGCGGTGTTGAGCAGCACGAAGTACACCCCACGACGGGTCGCCTCGACCAATCCCGAACGATATCTCGGATCGCGCAACAAGGACTCCAGATCTTCCGGCAAGAGGTCCCGCGCGATATCGAGCTCGCCGCTTCGGAAGCTCTCCGCGATCGCCGAGGCGCGCATCCCGATGCGGAACGTCACACGCTCGAGCCACGGCATGGGCGCCCGGTGATAGCCCGGGTTGCGAACCAGCTCGACCCGCTGTTGGTCGAACCGATCGAGCATGAATGGGCCGGTCCCGACGAGCGGTGGCATCTCCCCTGAGCACGTCGCCACGATCGCCGTTCGGATGTCGGCGAGCATGGCAGGAAAAATCGGCAGCGGCGCGGCGAGCCGAATCGCCAGCTCATGGTCGGCCAGTACCTCGATACCCCGAAGATGATCGGCCTCCCCCCGCTGCACTGCTTGCCATCCCTCGATCCGGGTCGACGCGCTGGTGTGCAGGTCGACCCGTGCCAGCCAGGCACGCTCGAGCGATGCCTTGACGGCTGCCGCAGTCAGTGGCCGGCCGTCAGAGAAACGCACAGCGGGCTCGAGAAGCAATCTGAACCGGCACCCCGCCTCGTCGGGATGCCATTCGCGACACAGCCCGGGGACCAGATTGCCATCCTCGTCGGAGCCGATCAAGGTTTCGAAGATCGCCGCCGCGACTTCTGTCTCCTCGTCAGTCGCGATCTGCACCGGATCGATCGTGGTCATGGCGTGTAGCAGAACCGTGGTCAGCCGCGCGTCTGGTAGCCAGCCTTCCTCACCATGCTCGATGCGGACCGGGCGCTGACGGCGAGCCGACGCCGCGTAGGCCCGCGCGGCGGGATAGTCACCCCGTAGATTGGCCAGAGTCGTACCCAGCTCGAGCACGCGATCCGCCGTCTCCGCATCGGCTGCTTCGACAAGGTCGATACCGTGCTCGACCCAGCGCCGCGCCCGGTCGATGCGCCGCAGACGCCACGCGATCTCAGCGGCGAGACAGGCCAAACGCACCTCATCGCGGCCAGCACCCCGGGCGGCGAGCCATCGTGCTGCCCGCTCGCTGTAGCGCAACGCTCGCACCGCCTGGCCATCGATCCAGTACGCCCGGGCCATGATCTCGAGTAACTCGCCCTCGAGCGCGCCGTCGTCTTCGACTTCGTCGGCATCGATCAGCTCGAGGGCCGTCGCCGCGGCGCCGATAGCTTTGGCCGGCGAATGCGTGTCGAGAGCAACCCGCGCCAATCGACGCGCGAAACGCACCGTCTGGGCCGGCAATTCCGCATGGTCGAAATGGTGCACGAGCTGCGCTAGCAGCTTGGTCTCTTCGGGGCGGTACCGAGCCTCGAGATGCTGAGCGTAGAGCCTATGAGCGCGGCGCCGAGTCCGCCGTGAGAGTCGCCGATAGATGACTTCGCGCACTGCCGCGCTCGAAAAGGACAGCGCCGCGCTGCGCCGCGGTCGACGCTCGCGGACTAGGCCGTAGGCGAGCAGGTGATCGATCGCATCCTCGAGCACCAAGGGTTCGGATACGAGTGGCTCGAGATCGTTCAGCTTGAAGCTACGGCCGACGACGGCTGCCATTTCGAGCACCTGAAGGAACGGTTTCGGCAAGCGTTCGATCCGTGCCTCGATCGCTTGCTGGATCGTTCGAGGCAGCACGTGGTCCAACGACACGACGGCGTCGGAAAGGGTCCAGGCGGCGTTCGCATCGCGCTCCAGGTCTCCGCTCTCCAAGAGCGATGCGACCAACTCCTTGACGAACAAAGGGTTGCCCTCGGTGGTGTCGAAGATCCGCTCGATCAGCTCGGGCCGCGGCTCGCCGCCCGGTAGCAGAAGGTCCAGGAGGCCTTCGAAGGCCTGGCCCTCGAGGGCCCGCAGATCGAGATAGGCGAGCCGTGGATCGTCACCCAGACCGAGGCGCAACTCCTGTAGTGGATGGTCGCGCCCGATCTCGTCCGGCCGCACCGTCGCCACGATCAGGATCGGCAGCGGCCCCAACCGGCGCAAGAGGTACGCCAGAGCTTCGACGGAAACGGTCGCCGCGTGCAACCGCTCCAGCAACAGGGCGAGCGGACCACCGTCGGCCATTCGGGCCACGGCGCTGGCCAATAGCTCGAAGGTCTCGCTTCGATCGTGCGGGTCGTAGACCGGGAGCGTCGTGCCGAGGCGTTCGGTGGTAGCCACTGCCGGTCGCTCGACGTCGATCGCGCCGCGTAGGACCTTGCTCTCCGATAGCGCTGGGAAGAGCGCCATCAGGTCGCTGCCAATCTCCGCCAGTCGCGACACCTCGCGAACGCGCATCGCGGGTGGCGTGCTGCGCAGAAAGTGTTGGATCAGCTCGCAGAATCCTTCATAAGGGAAGGTCTCCTCGCAGTCGGAGAAGCCACCGCGCAGAACCCGAACACCCTGCCGCTCAGCCATCTCGGCTATTTCTTCGAGCAATCGGGTCTTGCCGATCCCAGCCTCGCCCGCCACGACCAGAAGCTGACAGGAACCGGCCAGCGCTGCCCCCAGGCTCTGCGAGGCGACGGCCATCTCGCCCTCGCGACCGACCATCCGAGCTGCGGCCGACGGGCCCGGCGCAGCAGCCGGCGGTGGTACAGCGGTCGGTAGAAAACCCCAATGTGGCGTCACCGGCGGTCCACCGAGCGTTGGCGCATCGAGCAAGGCGGCGATCCTCTCGAGCTGATCGACTGATGGTCCAGCGAGATCACGCTCCCATTGCGAGATCAGAGGCTGACTGACGCTCAGCTCGCGGCCCAATCGCTCCTGCGACCAACCCCGAACCTGGCGCCAACCGATGACGAAGTTCCGCAGCAGCTCGGCACGCTGGGCCGCGGTCGGCAACAGGCGATCGTTCTCCCATTGCGAAACTTGTGACTGGCTGACGCCCAGCCGTTTTGCCAGCTCAATCTGTGACCAGCCGATCTCTTTACGCGTGCTGCGCAGCCACACGGCTATCGGCGTTCTCATCGTCTCTCGATCACCGTCTTTCGTATCCCCTCAATACTCGACGATCGCCACAAGGTTCTCCACCGGAGTCAGCGGGCCACTGGGGAACGTTACCGAACCGGCGACAACCGGCCGGCGATCGGATCCAGGATAAGAGGGCCGGCCTTCAGACTCGAGGCCGCGATCAACCGGCGCAGCCGTCATCGGCTTGCACCCGGCGGTTTGGAGCACCGCCATGTAGCGGAGCACAGCGCACAAGTCGCGCTCGTTCGCAACGGCTCCCAGATAACTTCAAACTCAACCTAGTCCTGACTGGGCGATCGTAGACTGACCGGCGGGCCGAGAATCTCTTTGAGGACGATCGCGCGGGCCAAGGAGCCCCGGTTGCCGAGATCGGTCTTGAGTCGCTTGGCGAAGGCAGATTGCCCGACTCTGTGAGCCGTCGGCACCGCTGGGGTGATCCCGGCGGCGGCACTTCGGGCTCGAGTCACGTCGCCGCGCACATGCTCGCCGGGGCTCCACTGGTGCTCGGCGGCGTCGAGAGCGATTTCCGACGCGGTATGCCGAATCTCCGTTGCCCTCTGACGATGCTCGGCCGCGACCTCGATATGCTCTGAGAAGGTCGAGGACGTCTCCATCGCCGTCTGCCGGTGCTCGCTGGCCGTGGGCCGATGCTCGGAGGCCACCGGGGCTTCCGGCGGCCCGGTCGCGACCTCGACCCCCATCTGCTTCGCCAGGTCTTGCAACGCCTCCTGCAACGTGACGCCCGGCTCCACCTCACCCGGCTCGACAGGCATCTCGTCTTCGTAGTACTCGGACTTTGCTTTCTTCCGCGCAACGAAGCTCGAGAAGATCCAGAACAGGATCATCAGGAAGCCGACAATGATGTCGCTGTCCATCGAGCCGCCTTCAGATCAGCCCTGGGAGCCCTGATCCGTGGGCGAGCCCTCGGTCTGGCCGGAGATCGATTCCCGCATGTCGGTGTCGGCCTGGACGTTGCGCATCCGGTAATAGTCCATGATGCCCATGTTGCCCTGGCGGAACGCGTCGGCCATGGCCAAGGGCACTTCGGCTTCGGCCTCGATCAGCTTGGCGCGCATCTCCTGGGCCTTGGCGGTCATCTCCTGCTCCGCCGCCACCGCCATGGCGCGCCGGCCTTCGGCGCGGGCCTGGGCGACTCGCTTGTCGGCTTCGGCCTGATCGGTCTGCAGCTTGGCGCCGATATTCTCGCCCACATCGACATCGGCGATGTCGATCGACAGGATCTCGAAGGCAGTACCCGAATCGAGGCCCTTCTCGAGCACGGTCTTGGAGATCGAGTCCGGGTTCTCCAACACGTTCTTGTGCGTCTCCGACGAGCCGATGGTCGTGACGATGCCCTCGCCGACGCGGGCCAGAATCGTCTCCTCACCGGCACCGCCGACCAGGCGATCGATGTTGGCGCGTACGGTCACTCGGCTCAGGGCCTTCACCTGGATGCCGTCTTTGGCCACCGCCGCAACCACCGGGGTGTTGATCACCTTGGGGTTGACCGACATCTTGACCGCTTCGAGCACATCACGACCCGCTAAGTCGATCGCCGAGGCACGCTGGAAGGACAGGGCGATGCCGGCCTTATCGGCACTGATCAGCGCCAGCACAACCTTGTTCACGTCGCCGCCCGCCAGGTAGTGGGATTCGAGATCGTCACTCTTGATCTGCAAGCCGGCGCGGAACGCACTGATCCGCGGCTCGACGATCACCTTCGGCGGGATCCGCCGGAAACGCATACCGATCAGCGAGACCAGGCTGATGTAAGCACCACTGGCAGCCGCCGAGATCCACAGGCGCACCGGCACCATGTAGAGGACGAACATGACAAACGCGACGACGAGCAGGAAGAAGCCGAATTGGTATTCCATCAAACCACCCTTGTAGAAAGCGATCGATTCGAGCAGGTGAAACCACCCTTCGGTGGACTCATTGATTTCGGCAGAAACACGTCTACAGATTCAGTCTTCAAATGCAGATGCGAGCGAGCGCTAGCCCTTTTCCTCCAGGCTATCACGCTCAACATCGCCGGCCCCCGTCTCGGCAGGCGCTACGGCGGCGGCCGATGCCTCGGTCTCAGCGGGGTCGTCTGGGGCTGCAAGCGCCTCGATGGCTTCCACCACCACCCGATTGCCTTCGACCTCACAAACCCGCACCTGTACGCCGGCCTCGAGAAACTCGCTGTCAGCAACGACATCGATCCGTTCCTCGTCGATCTCGGCCAGACCGGCGGGTCGCAGGGTCGACAGGGTCACCCCTTCGCGGCCGAGCAGGGCTTCGAGACCCTCTTCCGCCGCTTTCCAATCCCGCGCTCCGGCGTCGTTCAATACCAGCTTCTTGCCGATGCGTGAGCGCACGACGAGGCGCACCGCGACCACCGCGAGAACCACCGACAGCGTCACCGCGGCAGTGCCCCACATCGGGCTCATATCGAAGGCCAGGTAGCAGCCATAGACCATCGCCAGCGCCCCGAGGATGCCCAAGACACCACCGGGGACGAAGATCTCGAGGAACAGAAGAATGAAACCGAGCGCCAACAGGCAAACGATGGTAACGAGACCTTCAGGCATTGCTCAGACCTCGCGTGCGCCGCGCACCACGATGCGCCCGGCCTCCTGCCTTAGCACCCGAATCGTGGCGCCGGCATCGATGAAATCACCCTCGGTCTCGACATTCCACCGCTGGCCGTCGATCCGTGCCTTGCCGGTCGGCCGCAGGGGCGTGATCGCGGTACCGGCGCGGTCGACCAGGTCCGACGCGCGCTCATGGGACTCGAAGCCCGCGGCGGCGTCCAAGCCATCGGCCAGGATCAAACGACGCCCCAGCGGGCTCCGGACGTCGAAGGTCGCGTACCGGACGAGCAGCGCCATGACGATGACCGTCAAGGCCAGCAAGGCCGACACTCGGACCACCGCGTCGAGGGCGAAGGGATTGCTGAAGGTGAAATCGCTCCAATCACCGGCCAGTAGCATCAACACCGAGCTCGCCAGCATGCAGCTCAAGCCGAGCAGCCCGAGTAACCCGAAGCCTGGCAGGGCAAAGAGCTCGATGACCACCAGGAGCACGCCGAGGGCAAAGAGCAGGAGCTCTTCGAAGCCCGCCAGGTTGACCAGGTAGTGGCTGAAGTAGAGCAGCAGGGCGCAAATCAGCGCCCCGCCGCCGAAAATGCCGATGCCCGGCGTCTGCAACTCGAGGTAGCCCAGCACCATCATGCCGAGAAAGAGCAGCGAGGCGATGGCCTGGCTGGTGAAGAAGCCGGCCAGCCCCTCCGCCCAGGTGGTCTCGAGGTTCTCGGTCGGCCCGTCGAGTCCCAGCTTCTCGAGCGCGTCTTCGACACTCGACGCCTCGACGTCGGCGATCGCATGCTCGATCGCGGTCTTGGTGTTCAGCGTCAGCAGCTTGCCCTTCTCGCTGATGCCGGGCACCTCCGTTTCGGCATCGACCATGGCCTCGGCGATATCGCCGTTGCGTCCGCGTGTTTCCGCCGTCGAGCGCATCTCCTGGCGAAAGTAGGAGAGGTACTTCTCCTCCACCGCCGCCGGGACCTCTTGCCCCGGCCCGCTGGATACCGGCGTCGCGGCACCGATCGTGCCGCCGGGACCGATGGCGATCGAGTTGCAGGCCAGCGAGATCAAGGCGCCGGCCGAGATCGCCCGCTTGTTGATGAACACCGCGGTGTGCATCGGCGCATCGATCAGGGCGTCGCGGATCAGCACCGCGGCGTCGACCCGACCGCCGAACGTGTTGAGCTCGAGTATCAGCACCGCGGCCTCGGTCTCGGTCGCCGTGTCGATCAGCCGCTTGACGTAGGCGCTGGTGGTCAGATTGATCTCACCGTCGATCTTACCGACCAGGACTTTGCCACCGGCCGGGACCGGCTGCTCGCTTTCGGCCGTTGCTGGCGCCTCGGACTCCTGTGCGATCAGCCCGGATACGAGCGCCAGGGCGATCAAGGTCAGGCCGAGAATCCGCCTCGGGTGCGAGCCACTCCGCATAGGCTCATCTTACTGCAAAGCAGTCCTCCCAGGCACAAGAAGCGCTGAGGGGAGACCCGGCTCGTGAGCCGAGTCTCCCAACTAGCAATACTGCCGAGAAACTCTACAGGTGCTCTTTCTTCGACGGCAGGCAGAGCAGTTCGGTCGCGACCGGGTGCAGGATCTGCTCGCCGAATTGGTTCGACGTCAACACCCGCGGAAGCTGCGGCTCGAAGTCCTGGACGACGTCGAAGCAGACGTAGTGGAGTGATTCGTCGACAATGCCGGTGTTGTTCTTCTTGGTCGGGTTGCACAGATAACGCGGCGTGATGACCTGTGCCACCGAAGACTTGAACTGATCACTCAGCTGAACCTGCGGGAACTGCGGACTGAAGGACTGCACCACCCGGTAGCACTTGTAGTGGTTGGCGATCGCGTCGAACTCGACGAAAGCGTTCTCCGGCTCGATGTTCTCGCTCGGTTCGGCGAAGGCGGGCACGGCGAGGCAAAGGCTGATCAAGGCGATGGCTAGGTATCTCATGGTTTCCCCTCTCTCTTTGGGTTGTGAGATCTGCTGGTGTTGAATGGATCGATGGTGATTCGTTCATCTTCGTGCGGGTGCCCGGACGACACCCTGGTGGATCAGTCCGCATCCACCGGCGGCCCCCGGCCTCTGGCGCGAGCGACCAGGTCTTCGAGACTCCGGACCCGGCCGACTTGGACACTCCCCCGCTGAGCTTGCAGCACGCGCTTCTCCCCTAAAGGTCTTTCCCCTGAAGCAGTCTTCTCCCCTAAGCGCCTCCTCCCCTGAGGAAGCACTCTCTCTAAGCGGCGGTCTTTCTCTGAAGCCTTGATGCACGGATGAACATAACATCATGACCAGATTAATCGCAAGGACTTTTCGAACAACTTTCAAGACCAATTCAGACTCTCGGTCCGCGCC
>JBCCGX010000121.1:0-13737 GCA_039029035.1 Acidobacteriota bacterium
ATCAGACAGGCTCGAGTGCCTGGTGCGGCTCGCTCGGCAGCTCGACCCGGATCGTATCGCCGGGTTGCACGTCGCCCCCGGTGAGGACGACCCCCATGATGCCCGACTTGCGCACCAGGTTGCCTTCCTCGTCGCGATCCAGCACCGCTTGCATCAAGCCACTCTGAAAGTTGTCCAGCTGAGCGCAAGGGTTGCGCAGGCCGGTGATCTCCACCACGGCCTCGCTGCCCAGGTGCAGCTTGGTGCCGGTCGGCAGCCCGAGCAGATCGACGCCGCGAGTGGTGACGTTCTCACCCATGTCACCGGGCGAGACCTCGAACCCACCGGATCGCAGCTCGTCGTGCAACTCGGAATGGATCAGGTGGACCTGGCGGAGGTTGGGCACGGTCGGATCACGCTTGATGCGTGAGCGATGCTTGACCGTCTCACCCATGTGCACGTCACCCTCGACGCCCAAACCGGCGAGGAGGTGAATATGGTCTGCTTTCGGCTTGCTGAATGTATAGGTGGCGCTGCGGCTCACTGCGGTCACGGTTCCGCCATGAGCGGAGGTGTGTGTCATTGAAGTCTCCATGGCGGCAGTATAGCGGGAAGGAGCGCTACCAGAGGTAGCGGGAAGGAGCGCTACCTCTGGTAGCTGGATCGCCACGAAAGGAGGCAGCCTCCTCGTCGGTCGAGCGCAGGCTACGTGAACTGACTGACTGTTTGGACTTCGTCCGGGTGATCCCGACAGCCAAACAGGTAGAAAGTGCCGCGATGAAGAGCTTTGGGATGGACTCGCGTTCCTGGGATCTGGAGTACGAGAACCATGCGCTTGCGACACAATCTGCAAGTTTGAAACTCAGGGGTCTGAACCCATGAAGCGCTGGTGCCGATGCGCGTTTGATCGATCGAATCGAACTCGATCCGGCCGTTGCATAGGAGATAGGACAGCACTTCCAGCGCGTGGCCTGGGGAGATCGCCTCGAGGGCTTGCTGCAACCGCGGACTCGCCTCGATGTATCGGACGGGGTCGTAGGTGTTGCGCAGACGCCCCGACTTCGTCTGCTGCCGAGGCACGGCGATGTATCGATAGGCCCTGCCGAGTAGGCGGGTCCCACCTGCGCTTTCCCTGACGGGTCGAAAACGCACGGCATCGGTTGCCTCGACACGATAAGAACGACCTGCCCAGGGGAAGTCGGGGAGATCCTCAGGGATCGAGATCACAAACTCGTGATCCGGCGCGGTTTCGCGGGTCCAAGCCAGAACGCCTCCGTTGGGCGTTTCCGAGCCCAGGGCTTCAACGTTGGCATAAATGGCTTCGAGCTGATCAGGTGTGGTCGCCTCGACAGCTTCGGCGACCCTGCGGACCTTGCTTCGGAAACGGATCAAAGTCACTGCCAGCGCGAAGAGGACGCCAGCCAGAATCAGCGCCGGAAGGATTTTCAGAGCGATAAAAAACGTCTCCACGTTCGGTCCCGATCAGCTCGTGTAGACATCTCGGTCACTCGGCGACTAGTGCACGAGGACCACCACGATCGCGCCGCCGAGCCAGATCCACTCGAGCACGGATCCGGCCGGATCCTTCAAAACGTCGCCAGCGGTGAATCCCAGGGCGGCGCCGCAGAGGAGAAACAAAGCGGCGTGGCGCAGGGTCGCGCTGACGGGCTGGCGGACCGGTGGTGCGTTGAGGATCGCGACGACGATCGCTGCCGCCAGCCAGATCCAGTCTCTCGTGGGGAGGTCCTCGAAGCTCTTGACCTGGCGCACGAAGATCAAGAGGGCGAAGGCCGCAGCGAGAGCCGCCAGGAGTCGATTCTTGGTTTGGCGTGTAACGTTCATCTTCCGTCCGAGACTGTATCTAGATGATATTCATGGGAGGATGGTAGCCATGCCGCGACGATTTCGCACTGATTTGATGCGTTCCCTAGTGGTTCTATGCCTCTTTGCGCTGCCGCTTCGATCCGGCGCCGAGGAGATCTCGGGTGATTGGGTCACCGCCGGCAGTCGCCCGCAGGCCTACGAGATGGGCACCGATACTGAGGTGTCGGCGGTCGGTGATTCCAGCTCCACGATCCGATCGATCAAGAAGAGGATCAACGGCTTCGGCACCCTGATGCAGAAGATTCCGGCCGCCGAGTACCACGGCAAGCGGATTCGGCTGTCCGGCTTCATGAAGACCGAAGGGGTCAAAGACTGGGCGTGCTTCTGGCTGCGGGTCGATGGCCACAAGCGTAAGAAGATGCTCGCTTTCGACAACATGAAGCGGCGGCTGATCCGTGGCACCCGGGAGGACTGGACCCAGTATCGTCTGGTGCTCGACGTGGCCGACGAGGCCAAAGACATCGCCTTCGGCTTCCTGCTCGTCGGGGTCGGTCAGATTTGGGCCGACGGCATCGAGCTCGAGGTGGTGGGAGACGACGTGCCGGTGACCGACATGTTGCTCGAGCCGTGAGTCGCCGGGTTTTGGGCAATATTTGCAATCTGACTGGTCCATAACGTCCGTGCGGCGTCTGCACGAGCGTTGTAGAAATCCTAGAACGCTTGTGCGGCGTCTCCAGGAGCGTTGTAGAAATCCTGGAACGCGTCTGCGGCGGCCACATGGGCGCCCTGCAGATTGTCGGCTGTCTGTGCGGCTTCTGCACGAGCGTTATGGAAATCCTAGAACGCTTGTGCGTTGGCCGCGCGAGCGTTGTAGGAATCCCAGAACGTCTGTGCGCTGGCCGCAGGACCGTTCGGGAGATCCCGGAGTACCCATGCGTCGGTCGCGTGGGCGTTGTAGAGATTCTAGAAGGCCCGTGCGTCGGCCGCATGGGCGTTTTGCAGATTGCTGAACGTCCGTGCGGCGGGCGAACGAGTCCCCGGAGATTGTCGGAACGCCGATTCGGCAACCGTATCAGGCCTCCGGAGTCCTCCGAGCGCTTACTTTGTGGAGGATAATCGAGCCATGAAGCTGCGCCTCAACGACCTTCTGTTCTCTGCTGGGTTGCTTCTGGCGCCAGCGGTTGACGGAGGCGAGTTGCCTGCCGAGATACAACGGCCCTATCAGCGGTTAGCCACCTCACAGATCGACCTACCGATGCGGCCGAGCGAACCGGTAGAGCTCCTCGACCTGGCTTTGGATGACACGACAGCGCCCTTGCCCTTGACGGCTGAGCTCGGAGAGGGCGCCGTTGGGTTCTTTCTCGCCGGCGATTCCACCTCTGGCCCGTTTCTCGAGGTACCGACGGATAACGCCTTTGCCAGTTTGACCTTCCGCGCGCAGATCGGCACTTTTGCGATTCGTGCGCCCAAGAGGCTGATGGGGTTGGTGGTGGGATTCGAGTACTCTGTCGGTAGCCGATACGCCGACGAGATCGAATCCCACTGGTCGATCTGCGTCGTGCACTGGCCCGGTGACGCGAAGCCACCCGGAAAAGCCAACAGAGCTCGCGTGGCGTCCTGCCATACGACGCCAGGCGACAGGACGAACGCTATCTTGGCGTTGGACTACGCGCCCGAGGCGCGCTGGATGCACGGCGCGGTCGACGAAGACGGCCCGGCCTATGCGGCGCGAACCAAGGTTTTTCTTCGCGACCATGATGACGATGGCTATCTGGACCCGCTCTTGTACCAGCGAGAAGAACGGAGCGCGCCCGCGTTGACCGAGGAAGAGATGGAGGCCAGAGAACTCCCGGACTACGAGTTGGTCCGGCAACAGCTTCTGCACTTGCGTTTCGACCCGGACACCCTCCGCTTTGGCGAACCGGTACCGGTCGAGCTCGCCATGCCGCCGCTATCTTGGTGGCTGTTTGACGAATAGGGCGATCGAAGGCTGTCGATGACGCCCTCACCGACCGACGGGTCGATCGGGCTTCTGCGGCATTCCGACTGGACGATGTGAATCCTGGCTCGCCGGAGCTGCCGAGTCCTTACTCGAAGGCAGTCTATGGCGGCGAATAACGAGCCGAATCTCACCGTAAGTTATGAGAGAGTATGGGGCACAAAGTACGACTCAGTGCCTCACCGAAGAAGCGACAGGAGGAGACATGAGCCTTTTCCGCGCCCTCAGCGCGTCGATTTTGATTGTCATTCTGCTCGGCCCCGCCGCCAGCTCCGCCCGCGCGGCGGTCGAGTACAAGAAGGCCCAACCGCTGGCCGACGTGATCAAGACCCAGGCCAGCCCGGTGGCGAGCCGCGGCAAGGTGCGGGTGCCGTTGATCACCTGGGGTGGCGACGTGGCCACCTTGCACACCCAGGAGAAGGGCCTCTTCAGCGCGCAAGGGCTCGACGTAGAGCTGTTCCTAGAGAACAACTTCCCCAAGCAGGTGGAATCGGTCCTGTCCGGCCGCTCGCCTTATTTGCGCGGCACCATGGGGATGGTCAACGCGGCGGCCGAGGTCTTCGCGGCCCGCGGGGTGCCACTGGTGGTGATCTACCAGCTGACCTGGTCGACCGGCGGCGACGCCCTGGTGGTGCGGCCGGGTATCAAGTCGCCCAAGGGCCTCAAAGGCAAGACCATCGCCCTGCAACTCTATGGGCCACACATGGACTACGCCGCCAACATCCTGAACAGTGGCCGGGTGCCGCTGTCGAGCATCGATTTCAAGTGGCTCGCCGAGCTCACCCTGCCGACTTTCGATACCGGCGGCAAGACGATCGATCCGGTGAACGCCTTCCTGGAAGACAAGAAGAACGACGCCGTGATGGCAATCATCCCCGACGCCTTGAACCTCACCTCCGGCGGTGACGGCGGCACCGGTGCAGCCGGTTCGGTGAAGGGCGCCAAGATCCTGCTGTCGACCAAGACCGCCTCGCGAGTGATCGCCGATGTTTACGCCGTGCGCAAGGACTACCTCGACGCCAACCGCGGCGAGGTGGAGAAGTTCGTCCGCGCTCTGCTGGCGGGCGAGGAAGACTTCGGCAAGCTCTTCGCCGAGAAGTCGAGCCGCCGGGCCGAGTTCCAGGGACTGATGTCGAAGGCGGCGGATGTGCTGCTGGGCTCGCCGCAAGCGACGCCCGATGTCGAGGCCCTGCTCGGTGACTGTGAGTTCGTCGGCCACGGCGGCAACGTCGCCTTCTTCACCGGCAAGGGCACGACCCGTACTCTGGAGACCCTGACGCGCGAGATCCAAGGCTCGTTCGCCCAGATGGGCCTGACCAAGAAGAAGGTCAGCCTGGCGTCGGCCAAGTGGGATTACAACGCCCTCGGCCGAGGTTTGGCCAACGCCACCGCGGTGGCCGCCAAGGCACCGCCACCGGCCAAGCCGCGCTTCGACCCGCAGAAGGTGGCGGCCAAGATCGAGCAGAAGATCGCCGTCGAGCCGACGACCTGGGCTGAGGAAGGCACCCTGTTCCAGATCGAGATCAACTTCGATCCCAACCAGAGCGTCTTCACCGAAACCCAATACGCCGACGACTACACCGAGGCTTTGAAGATCGCCCAGACCTACGGCGGCTCGCTGATCGTCATCGAAGGCCACTCCGATCCCCTGGGCATCCTCAAGGCGAAGCAGAAGGGGGAGTCGAAGGTGGTCGTGTCGCAGATGGAGCAGCAGGCCAAGAACCTGTCTCTCGATCGCGCCCAGGCGGTACGCAAGAGCTTTCTCGACTACGCCAAGAAGCGCAAATTCGCCATCGATGAATCGCAGTTCTTGGCCGTCGGCCTCGGCATCACGACGCCGAAGTTCAACCCACCGCGGACCAAAGACGAATGGGCGGCCAACCGCCGGGTGGTCTTCCGCATCAAGCAGATCGAAGCCGAGCTCACCGAGTTCACCCCATTGAACTAGTCGCGACATGGGGAAAAAGCGCAAGAACACGGGCAAAGCGATCCGCGGCTGTCTTGGCTGCGGCTGTTTGACGTTCTTTCTGTTTCTGCTCCTGATCGTCTTCTTCGCCGAGCAGGTGCCCGAGGAGAACTGGGAGGCCACCGAGCCCGTCACCTTCGACGATCCGGTCGAGATCCCGCTCGACGATAATCTGGACGGCGCCGAGGCATCCCTGGCGCGCAACTTCTACTTCATCGTCGACGGCAGCGGCAGCATGAAGAGCAAGCCGAGCGGCGCCTGCCGCGGCGATCAGCGCTCGCCCTCCAAGCTCGCCGGCGCCCAATGGGCGGTCGAGCAATTCCTCGAGCGAGTGCCGGACGACGTCAACCTCGGCCTCTACCTCTTCGATCGCGACGGCCGGCGCGAGGTCGTGCCGCTGGCGGCGAACAATCGGGAGGCCTTCCTGCGCTACATCAACAACATCCGGGCCGGCGGCGGCACCCCTCTCGGGCCAGCGATCCACTTCGCCACCGATCAGTTGGTCGAGCAGTACAAGCGGCAGCTCGGCTATGGTGAATTCCGCCTGGTGGTGGTAACCGACGGGCGGGCGGATCAAATTCCCGAGGCGGCGCGTTATGCGGCCCACTTCGGCATGCCGATCTACGCCATCGGTCTGTGTATCAGCGACGACCATCCGCTGCGGCGTTACGCCGTGTCCTACCGCGCCGCCGATAGCTTCGAAGACCTGGCGCAAGGGCTCGAGGAGACGCTGGCCGAGCTGCCGGAGTTCGACGTCACCGATTTCGAAGCGACCGATCTCGAGACCCAATAGGCGATGGAGGTTGTGGGCTTGTCGATTCTTGAATCCCGCCCTGGAAGGGCGGCAGAACGTAGCCCGGGATTTCAATCCCGGGTAGCGAGGCCTGGGACTTCGAGCCCGGTTGCCAGCGAAGGCCAGCCTGGGGTTGAAGTCCCAGGCTACGGACTCTTGTCCCTACGGGACCCAGAGGGACGGTGTCCCAAGGGCCCGAGGAGTAGACGATGAAGCGCTCGACCCTCGGAGCCCTACTGCTCCTCGTGCTCGGTGCCATCGCCATTGTCGGCTGGTACTTCCTGCGCGACCAGGTCTTCGATTGGGGCCAGCGCCGGACGTCCGACGCCACTGGCGTCGACGTGACCGTGACGATCGGCGGCGACAACTACCTGGGCTATTGGTTCATCACCTCGCCGGAGATGCGCAAGCAGGCGGCCCAGCGCGGCATCGGCGTGCAGTTCACCGACGACGGCGGGGCCTACTCCGAGCGCCTGGCGAAATTCGCCGCCGGCGAGTACGACGCCATCGTCCTGCCGGTCAACTCCTACCTGCAACATGGTGCGGCGGTGCAGTTCCCCGGCGTCATCGTCGCCTCGATCGCCGAGTCCCAGGGCGCCGACGGCATGGTCGGTTTCTCCGACTCGTTGCCTTCCGGCAAGCTCGAGGACCTCAACGACGCCGAGCTACAGGTGGTCTACACCGGTGCCTCGCCGAGTGAGTTCCTGCTCGATCTGACGATCGCCGACTTCGATCTCGACGAGTTGCGTGGCGGCAACCGCTGGCGGGTGGAAGCCGGCTCCTCGCGCGATGTCTACAAGCGGGCCCAGAACAACCAGGGCGACGTCTTCGTGCTCTGGGAGCCAGATCTCTCCCGCGCCCTGTCGCTGCCGGGGATGACCTATGTCTGGGGCTCGGACCGGTTCAGCGGCTACATCGTCGACGTCTTCGTCTTCCGCCGCGACTTCCTGGCCGACGAGCCAGAGGCGGCGGTCGAGTTCCTGCGCACCTACTTCCGGGTGCTGACGTCTTACGCCAACAACCGCGACAAGCTGATCAAAGAGATCCGCCAGTCGACCGATCTCGACGAGGAGGCGATCCGCGGCATCCTGGACAAGATCGAGTGGTTCGATCTGGAAGAGAACCGCCGGCTGCAGTTCGGCATCGAGCGCCAGCCTGGTGAGCAGGTCAACGACGGCATCATCAACACCATCATCTCGTGCACCGACGTCATGCTGCGCACCGAGCGGCTGACCTCAGATCCGCTCGAAGGGAATCCCTATCTGATCACCAACAGCAGTGTGTTGGAGGAGCTGGTGGCGTCGGGTGGACCGGAGGCGGTGATCGAGGCCGGCGCGGCCGAGGTAGTCTTCGAGGCCCTGGAGCCGGCCGACTGGCAGCGCTTGCGCGAGGTCGGCACCTTCCGGGTGGAGCCGATCACCTTCCAGAGCTGGAACAACCAATTGGCCGACGACGGCAAGGAAAGTGTCGATAAGATCAGCCAGCTGCTGACGCACCACTATCGTGGCTATCGCATCATCATCCGCGGCCACACCGGCCCGGGGGGAGACGAGGCGGCGAATGTCCAGCTGTCGCTGGAGCGTGCGCAAGCGGTGCTGCAGTATCTGAAGGCGGTCCACGGCATCGCGGCGGAGCGCCTGCTGGCCGAAGGCATGGGCTCTACCCGGCCGCCGCGGCGCAAGCCGGGCGAGTCGCCACGGGCCTACCAGTATCGTCTCTCACGGGTCGAGTTCACCGCGGTGGAAGCGAATCCGCTTTGAGGCGCGTCGCCGATCGGCCGGCACCGCCGGTGCTGCTGCAGCGCGACGAGCTGGCGAGTAGATCGAGAGGCCCGTCGGGCAGAGACGAAGCTGCGCATGTCGAAGAAGAGCAAGACCACGAAGGTTCCCGGCGCCGAGGATTTCACTCGCGAGGCGATCTATCGGGCGGTGCTCAAGGACACCGTGCAGTACCCGGCGACCCTGATGCCGGCGGTGGCCTCGGCCCTCTCCGGGCTCTACATGGGGCTGTTCGGTGCCGGTCCCAAATCTCTGGCGATGGTCTTCGGTGGCGCCCTGGTCGCTGCCGGCAGCTGGGTCTTCAACTACTTCATTCGCGGCGAGAAGCTGGCGCAGAAGCGGGTCGCCAAGCTGCGAGCGCTGCGCGAGGCGCACCATCACGAGCAGGTGGCGACGCTGGAGAGCGAGTGGGCCACGGCGGGTCTGGCCGAGGGCGTACAACAAGCGCGCGAGCTGCGCGAGGCCTACCAGAAGCTCGAGACCTTCCTGCGCGGCCGGCTCGAGGACGCCGGGCGCCGGGGGTCGGAAGCCGGCGGTTTCAACGTGCAGCGCTTGATGGTGCTGGCCGAGGACACCTATCGCGAAGGGGTGGCTATTCTGAAGACGGCCCTGGCCACCTTCCAGGCGATTCAGCAGGTGGATCACGAGAAGCTCCGGCGCGAGCTCGAGGCCTGGCAGAGCGAGCTGGAAGGGGTTCGCCAGGCCGGCGCCGAGGCCTCGCGCATCGAGTCCCTCGAGACCCGCATCGCCAGTCACGAGCGCCGCTTGCAGCTCTTCCGCCAGCGGGTCGAGTCGGTGGATCGACTGTTCGCCGAGAGCGAGGCCCTCGAGGCGGCGCTGGAGAACACTTACCTCGAGTCGGTCGATCTCGACAGCGCCGAGAACCTCTTTGCCCGCGGCCAGGCGTCGTCGGCGCTGGAGCGCGCGGTGACCGCCGCGCGCCGGGTGGAGGATCGGCTGCGGGACATGAACAACCCCGGCAAGGACGACGATATCTATCTCACGGCGGCCGATAGGCGGGCGGAGTAGCCTCGGTCGATGTACACTGAGGCACGCTCTTAAGGCATGCCACCGCAGCTTTTGCGACGGTTCCAATAGTCGAAGAAGGAGACTCTAGAAATGGCTGAGCAGAAGGTCGGAATCATCAGCGCGATCTTTCGTTACTTTCGCTTCTGGAACTGGCGCAAGGCTCGCTACATCGTGGCGGCGGCGGACGATCAGTTCACCGGCTCGGTGGATGGCATCGATGCTGCCTTCGAGATGCACCGCGACACCATGGTGCAACGCTTCTCCGGTCTGCGCGACGCGATCTCCGAGGTCGAGGCGGTGCTGGAAGAGAAGCGGTCGCGCCTGGAGAAGCTGAACGAAGAAGAAGACGAGCTGCTGCGCAAGCGCGACGGCGCCCTGACCCTGGCGGAGCAGGCCAAGGCTTCCGGCGACACCGCCGAGTACGAGAAGCACGCCAGCGCCTTCGAGCGCTTCCACGTGCGTATCGAAGAGATCGAGCAGACTCAGGCACGGCTCGGCAACGAGATCCAGGAAGCGTCCGGCACCATGGACCGCTACATGGTGCAGTTGCAGGATCTGCAAGGCGAGATCGAGCGCTTGCCGCAACAGAAGGCCGAGGCCATCGCCGACTTCGTCTCTGCCAAGCAGATCATCGAGCTCAACGATCGCCTGCAGGGCCTCGAAACCTCGATCGACCGCGGCCCGATTTCCGCCGTCATCGACGCCAACCGCAAGCTCACCGCCAAGGCGCGTATCTCCGAGAAGATCGCCGGCGCTGACATCCGGGTGCAGGACAAGGCCTACGAGCAGGCCGGGCGGGTGTCTACCGCACGCAGCAAGATGGACGAGATGTTGGCCGCTCGCGCGGCGGAAAAGGAAGGACCGGCGCAGGAAGCTCCCGAAGAGGAGAAGCAAGCCGACGGCCGGCCGGAGATTTGAGGCCGGAGACGACTTCTCTCGTAGGGGGCAAAAGCACGCTGCGCCCTTCTGCGGTCGGGAGGTCTGGGCGCACGCCGTGCGCCCCTACTACAGAAACGCACTAGAGGTGCGTCGGGGCTGGGGGCTTCTGCCCCAGCCTCGGAGAAGCAGTCAGATACCAAGGAGACAACATGGCAAGAACATATAAGACCCTGATCATCGCCCTTCTGGTGCTCGCCATGAGCCTGGGCACCGCCGGCAACGCCCTGGCGAAGGACAAGTTCACCGTCGCCTGGTCGATCTACGTCGGCTGGATGCCGTGGGAGTACGCCGGCGACTCCGGCATCCTGAAGAAGTGGGCCGACAAATACGGCATCGAGATCGAGCTGGTGCGGATGGATTACATCCCTTCGGTCGAAGCCTATGTCGCCAAGCAGGTCGACGCCGCCGTGATGACCAACATGGAAATGCTCAACATGCCTTCGGCTTCGGGCATCGACTCGACCGCCCTGATCCTCGGCGACTACTCGAACGGCAATGACGCCATCCTCACCCGCGGTGGTTTGGGGGTCAAGGATCTGGCCGGCAAGACGATCAACCTGGTGGAGCTCTCGGTGTCGCACTACTTGTTGGCGCGGGCGCTTGAGACGAACGGCATGTCGGAAGACGATGTCGAGGTCCTGAATACCTCCGATGCCGACATCGGGCCGATTTTCCTCGCCGACACCCGGCAGGAGGCGGTCGTCACCTGGAATCCGATCGTCATGGAGATCGAGCAGGCCCCGGGGGTCGACAAGATCTTCACTTCGGCCGACATCCCCGGTGAGGTCCTCGACATGATGGTGGTGCAAACCGACGTGCTGAAGAAGAGCCCGGCCTTCGGCAAGGCCCTGGTCGGCGCCTGGTACGAGACCATGGATGTGATGTCGAAGCGCGGGCCGCAGGGCGAAGAGGCGATCGCCGCGATGGCTTCCTCGTCCGAGGCGACACCGGTCGAGTTCAAGAACCAGCTCAAGACCACCGCCATGTTCTACAAGCCGCAAGCGGCGGTGGACTATGTGTCGAGCGACGAGATCAAAGAGAAGATGAACTTCGTGCGTCAGTTCTGTTTCAAGCACGGATTGCTCGGCGAAGGCGTGCGCTCGGTCGACGTCGTCGGCATCAGCTATCCGGACGGCACCGTGCAAGGCGACAAGAGCAATATCAAGATGCGCTTCGACGCCAGTTACATGCAGATGGCAGCGGACGGCCAGTTGAAGTAACCTGGGTCCGTGAGTTTCTTCAAGATCAACGCCCGGCCGGGGAAGGTCACCACGATCCTTCTCTCGGCCTCGCTCTTCGTCCTGTCGATCGTTGCCTATGCCTGGACGGCCCACGTCCGCCACAAGGAGAACCCGCAGGACAAGGTCGTTCCGACCTTCGAGGAGATGGGTGAAGGCTTCTATCGCACGGCCTTCGAAGAAGACCGCAAAGGAGACCTCCGGCTCTACATCGACACCCTGGCCAGTGGTAAGCGCTTCCTGATCTCGGTGGCGCTGATGTCGATCGCCGTGCTGATCGGTCTGCACATGGGGCTGTTGCCCTACTTCGAGGCCCTGCTGCTGCGCTTCGTCACCTTCTTCGACAAGATCCCGGCCCTGGCCCTCCTGCCGATCCTGTTCATCATTTTCGGCCTGGGTGAGGTCTCGAAGATCGCGTTGATCGTCATCGGTGTCTTCCCCACCATCATTCTCGACACCTACCTGCGCGCCAAGGCGGTGCCTCGGGAGCAGATCACCAAGGGCCTCACCTTGGGGGCCTCCGACTTCGAGGTCGCCTACAACATCGTGCTGCCGCAGATCTTGCCCGGTGTGCTCGACACGATTCGGTTGAACTTCAAGGCGATCATCCTCTTCCTGATTGCGGGGGAGTCGCTGTCTGCCAGCGTCGGCCTGGGCTACCGGATCTTCGTCGTGCGGCGCTATATCGCCATGGACATCATCATCCCCTACGTGATCTGGATGAGCGTGTTGGCTTTCCTAGCCGATTTCGCGGTGCGGCGTTTCATCCGCTGGCGCTACCACTGGCAGTACGAGGAGGCTTGAGATGGCGAGCTCGGATCTCCAGGCGCCCGAAAGCGCGGCCTCACCGGACTACCTGCTCCACCTCGAGGGCGTCCACAAGCGCTACCCCACCAAGCCCTCGGGCGAGAAGACGGTGCTCAACAACATCGGTCTCAGGGTCCGCAAGGGTGAGCTGATCAGTGTCGTCGGCCCCAGTGGCTGCGGCAAGTCGACTCTTCTGCGCATGGTTCTGGGCTCTGAGCAGCCGTCCGAGGGCACCCTGCTGATCGATGGCGAGACCGTCTCCGGTCCGAGCCGCGAACGTGGCATCGTCTTCCAGAAGTACTCCCTCTTTCCCCACCTGTCGGTGCGCGACAACATCGTCTTCGGGCTCGATCTGGAAGAGTTCTCGATCCCCAGCCGCCTGCTGCGCTACCCGCATTACCGCAAGCGCAAGCGCCACTACGCTGAGAAGGCGCAGACCTTTCTCGAGCGCATGCAGCTCGGCGAAGCGGGCGACAAATTCCCCCACCAGCTTTCCGGCGGCATGCGCCAGCGCGTCGCCATCGCTCAGGCGGCGATCATGGAGCCGCGCATCCTGATGATGGACGAGCCTTTCGGCGCCCTCGACGACGCCACCCGCCAGGAGATGCAGCTCTTTCTCCTGGAGTTGTGGGAGAAGAGCGAGATGACGATCTTTTTCGTCACTCACGATCTCGAAGAAGCCCTCTTCCTCGGCAGTCGGATCCTTGTCCTGTCGCAGTACTACGCCGCGAACGACAGTCTCGGCGGCGCCAAGATCGTCACCGACAAGGAAGTGCCTGGCGGGCACCCCAAGCCGAGCGACTTCAAATACTCCAGCGAGTTCAGCGAGCTGTTGGCCCAGATCCGTCGCGACGGTCTCGACCCGGAAAGCCGCCAGCACGTCGAAGATTTCGATCTGAGCCATCGCGACGCCTGGACGGGTTAGCGGTAGCTAGCGAGCCTACCCGAAAGCCGCCAGCTTCTCTTGGAGCCAGAGATGGACCAGGGTCTCGACCGAGACACCGGTCTTCTTGGCCCGACCCTGTTGAACTGAGCCATCGCGACGCCTCACCGGGTAGTCCACCTCGGCGGACCAGAGGGCTTTATGCAAGCACCTTCTGGTGTTTTTCTATCTACAGCTGGCCCATTTTCGACGGTTTTCGGACGTTACTAAGTAGCCCAGCAGTCGAGGAGCCGGCGCCACCGCGCGGCGCATCTCCGGAGATGGATCGATTTCGGCTCCTCCCTGTCTCGGCGTTTCGCTCGAGCTCCGCCCGGATGCCACGAGGCGTGCGGTCGATCAACGGCCGCCTGGAGTGGAGCCCATGAATTCGGTCAAGAAAGGAGCGTCCGAAATGACTAGAGGGAAACTCTATCCATGCTTGCGATGCGGTGCCTCGCGAGCC
>JBCCGX010000122.1:0-13688 GCA_039029035.1 Acidobacteriota bacterium
CCACCCGGCCACCCTGCTGCAGGACGCCCAGCGCCACGGCGTCGGCGTCCACCCCATCGACGTGCGGCATTCGGATTGGCGCTGCACCTGGGAAGACACGCCGGGCAGTATTGGTAGGCATGGCGGTCGACGCGCAGCGGGATCGATTCGCCTCGGCTTACGCTACATTCGGGGCCTGAGTGGCGCTGCCGGCCAGTCCATCGTCGACGCCCGGCGCGAGCGCCCCTTCACCAGCGCCGAGGATCTCGCCGCGCGCTGTCAGCTGGTCGCCAAAGACCTCCAACGCCTGGCTCACAGTGGCGCGCTACAGGGCTTCGGCCTCACTCGTCGCCAGGCCTTGTGGCAGGTCGCCCGCCTGAGTCGCCCGGCCGGCCCCCTGTTCGACGACGAGCCGCCGCGGGATCGTTCCCCCCTGCCCGAAATGAGCCCGCTCGAAGAGACCGTGGCCGACTTCCAGACCAGCGGCATGACCCCGGGCCCGCACCCCATCGCCTACGCTCGCGCCAATCTCGCGGCTCGCGGCGTCACCCCCAACGGCGACTTGCCCAAAATCCGCGCCGGTACCCGGGTGCGCTTCGCCGGCTCGGTGATCGTCCGCCAACGCCCCGGCACCGCCAAAGGCATGCTCTTCGTTACTCTGGAAGACGAGACCGGCATGGCCCAGGCCCTGGTGACGCCGGATCTGCTGCAGGATCACAAGCAGGTGATCGTCAGCTCCCCCGGACTGGTGATCGAAGGCATCCTGCAGAAGAAGGACGGCAGCCTATCGATCAAGGCCGAGCAGTTCTGGCCCATCGAGCGCCTGCAAGAGACACCGAGTCACGACTTTCGCTAGCGGCTGAGGCCGAACCAGTCAGGAGGGGCGACCACGGGGAGCGAGCACGCAGCGAATGTGTTTGAGCTCGCTACCGCTGAGGACGGCGCAAAGCCACGCTAGACTGAGCTTGTGGCAAGCCGGGCAGCCGAGGCGAGTTTGAGCGGCGGCGCAGCCCACGGGGTCGACCGGGGTCCTCGGACTCGCCGTGGCCTGCTAGAGTCCCCGGGAATGAGCCGAGCTTCCGATGATCCCCTCGACTGGAGCGCCTGGGCACTGCTCTTGATCGACGTGCAGAAGGATTTCTGGACCCCAGGCCATCAGCAGCTCTTCCCCGATTTCCCGCGCAGCATCAGCCGGCTCCTCGCCTTCTGCCGCGCAAAGCACATCGACGTCGTCCACGTCCATTCGCGCTTCCGCGCCGACCGCTCCGATTGGATGCCGCCGCACAACCTCCTGGGTTCGATTCCCTGCATCGAAGGCACCGGCGGCGATGCGGTCCTCCCCGAAGCTGCCCCGACGCCCGGCGAGGCGCTCTTCGTCAAGCAAACCTTCGACGCCTTCCACCTGCCGGAGCTCTCGTCGCACTTGCACGCTGCCGGCAAGCGCATCCTGCTCACTGCCGGCCTGGAAACGAGCTATTGCGTGCTGCTGACCTCGACCGCCGCTTGCCAGCACGGCTTTCTGACTGTGATGCTCGAAGACTCCTGCGCCGACGATCCGGACTTCGATCCTCGGGCCACCTCCGCCTTCCTCGACCGACACGTCGGCAAGATCTTCTGGCGCAGCTCGCTGCCTCGCCTGGTCGATACCCATGCCGAGTGGATGGAAAAGCTCGCGGCACTCGACCGCCTGCAGGATGACGCATCGCCATGCTGAGCCACGACGCCGCGCGCGATTTCTACGACGCCTTCGGAGCCCAGCAAGACAACCAGGGCCACTACGAGGATCCGCCCCTGCGCGCCCTCATCGCCCACACTGATCTGGGCAGTGCCGACTCGGTGTTCGAATTCGGCTGCGGCACCGGGCGCTTCGCCGCGGAGATCCTGGGATCCCAGCTGCCGCCGACGGCGACCTACCTCGGCTGCGACCTGAGCTCGACCATGGTGGCCCTGGCGCAGGAACGCCTGAAGCCCTTCGCCGATCGTGCCGAAGTACGACCGGCCGACGGCAAGCCCAAGGCGCCTTGTGCCGACGTCAGCGTGGATCGCTTCCTCTCCACCTACGTCCTCGATTTACTGTCGGCTGAGGACATCGCCAGCGCCCTCGCCGAGGCCCGGCGCATTCTGCGTCCCGGTGGGCTCCTCGGCGTTACCGGCCTGACGCCGGGCAACACTTTGGTCTCGCGCTGCACCAGCAGCCTCTGGCGGATCGTCCACACCATCTCACCGCGCACCGTCGGCGGCTGCCGTCCTTTGCGGCTGCTGGATCACGTCGATCGGGGGGCCTGGACCGTCGTCCACCACGAAGTCCTCGTCGCCGCCCGCATCCCTTCCGAGGTCGTCGTGCTGCGCAAGCCGTCCGCTGGCGAGACCTTGCTTCCCAGAGGCGGACAGCCCGAGGCGCGCTGAGCCCCCAAATCTAGGCTTCTGCGGCGGCATCGATCTTGAACAGAGGAGCCCCATGCTCTTCCTGCAAGATCTCCGTCTCAGCCTGAGAGCGCTCAAGAAATCCCCCGCCTTCACCCTGACAGCGGCCCTCTCCTTGGCGATCGGGCTCGGCGCGACGACCACCGTCTTCACCTTCGTCAATGCCTTCTTCCTCCGTTCCTTACCGGGAGTCGAGGCGCAGGACCGATTGCTCCACCTGCACCAACAGGCTCAGGGTGAGCCCCTCGGGCGATTCTCCAAACCGACCTATGATGACCTCGACCGCTCGCGCACGGTGTTCTCCAACCTCGCGGCCTTTACCGATCGTGGCTTCAACCTCGATGCCGGCGGCCGGACCGACCTGGTGGTCGGCCAGCTGGTCTCGGGCAGCTATTTCGCCACCCTGGGGATCGAGCCAGCCCTGGGTCGCTTGCTCGGCGCCAGTGACGACCGCGTCGCCGGTGGCCATCCGGTGGTGGTTCTGAGCCACCGTCTATGGCATCGCCGCTTCGGTGCCGATCCTCAGATCATCGGCTCCAGTCTACGCCTGAATGGCGACGTCTACACCGTGGCGGGTGTGGCCGAGGAGGGATTCCAGGGCACCTTTATCGGTTTCGCGGCGGAGGTCTTCGTTCCCCTGGCGATGCTCGAGAGCGCCTTCCCCATGGTCGATCTCGAGGATCGCCAGGCCAATCTGGTCGAGATCGTCGGGCGACTGCGGGATGGCATCTCGGCCGAGCAAGCCGCCGCCAGCCTGCAGGTTGTCGCCCGTCAGCTCGGCCGCGACATCTTCCCCGATCAGCCACGCTACGGCCTGGATGTGGCGCCGGTCACTGGCTTCGATGAGTCGATTCGCCAGCCCGTCGCGACCCTCGTCTTCGTCCTCTTCGCTGTCGCGGCGCTGGTGCTGGTCATCGCCTGCGTCAATGTGGCCAACATGCTGTTGGTGCGCGCCGCCGCCCGTGGCCGCGAGATCGTCGTGCGCCTCGCCCTCGGTGCCCCTCGCCGGCGGGTGATCAGTCAGCTGCTCAACGAGAGTCTGCTCCTCGCCCTCCTCGGTGGTGCGCTCGGCTTGCTGGTCACGCTTTGGGCGGTCGACGCGTTGCAAGCCTTCGATCCCAGTGCCATGACCGCGATCTCCCTGGTCCTGGACTTCCGCCTCGATCGTGAGGTGCTGCTCTTCGCCATGGCCCTCTCGATGAGCGCCGGCCTGCTCTTCGGACTCGCTCCCGCGCTCCAGGCAACGCGCCCCGATTTGGCCTCGGCGCTGAGCTCTGCCGCGCCAGACGCCACAGGAAAATCCAGGCTGCGCTCGGTGTTCGTCGTCGGCCAGATCGCCCTCACCCTGCTCCTTCTGGTCGCTGCCGGGTTGTTTCTCAAGGTGCTCGGCCGGGCGGCAGCCACCCACCCCGGCTTCGAGGCCGCGACGGTCCTCGCGGCGACTGTCGACTCCTCCCTCCTACGCCTGGCGAGCGACACCGAGCGCCAGGCATTCCATGACCGGTTGCTGACTGCGCTGCGCCGGGAGAGCCTCTTCGAATCGGTCACCTTGACACGCTCGGTACCGCTGACTTTTGGCCGCAGCCGGATCGAGATCGACGTCGACGGTCACCTCCCGGCGACGGGCCAGGAGGGCTTCGAGGTCGATGCCGCGACGATCGCGCCCGACTACTTCACCACCCTGGCGATCCCGGTGATCGGCGGCCGCGACATCACTTCGCGGGATCGCCAGGAAGCACCCCGCGTCGCGCTCGTCAACGCGTCGTTCGCGGCGCGCTTCTTCCCCGACGGTGACGCCATCGGTCAGCGCTTTCGCCGCGCTGGCGAGTCGATCGAGGTCGTCGGCCTCGCGGCAGACAGCAAAGTCAATGCTCTCACTGAGCCGCCGACACCCCTGGTCTACCTGCCGCTGGCACAGACCCAAGGCCATCGGGTGACGATCCTCGCCCGCTATGCCGCAGACAGCTCGTCGGCGAGCGCGATCACTGCGCTGCGCAACACCTTACGAGCCTTCGAGCCCGAACTGCCGATCCTCAGCTTGATGCCGATGTCGCGGATGATCGGGTTCTCTCTCCTGCCCCAGAAGATCGCCGGCACGGTGGCGACGGCGCTGGCAGTGATCGCGCTGCTGCTGGCGGCCTTCGGAGTCTACGGCGTGGTGGCCTTCTCGGCCAATCGTCGCGGCCGCGAGCTCGGTGTCCGCGCCTCGTTGGGCGCCAGGCGACGTGATCTCTCTCGCCTGATCATCGGTGATGGCCTGCGCCTCGTCGCCCTCGGCGTCGGGGTCGGGCTGGCGGTATCGCTACCTGCGACGCATCTTCTCGGCAGTCTCCTGGTCGGCGTGAGCCCGAACGATCCGTGGACGTTCATCGTCATCGTAGGAGCTCTCGCCGCCGTCTCTCTGCTCGCTAGCTACCTGCCCGCACGCCGTGCCGCACGCATCGATCCGTTGGTCTCCCTGCGTCGCGAGTGAGGCGCGCCAGCCTCTGCCTGCCGTCAGCCGGCACCATCGGCCGGCCGGGGCTGCTAGAGTAGGCCGCCTACGGTCCACTCGTCGCTCCATGGCTCACGATATCTCCACCGAGGAACGGTTCCGCTACCTGGTCGAATCGACCCCGGATACGGTTGCCCTGCACGCAGACGGTAAGCTGCTGTTCGTCAATCCCGCCGGGGTTCGCCTGCTCGCCGCCGAGTCCGCCGAGCAACTCGTCGGCCGACCGATGACCGACTTCGCCGTCAGCGAGCGCCAGACGATCCTCGAGGACCGGAGCACCCAGTCGGAAGACAACCCGCCTGAGCTCGTCGAGGAACAGATGGTGCGGCTCGATGGTGAGCTGATCGAGGTCGAGGCGGTGGCCTTGCCTTCGACCTTTGGCGGTCAGCCGGCGACCCAGCTGGTGATCCGGGACATCACCCAGCGTAAGCGCACCGAAGCCGCTTTGCGCGAGTCCGAGAGACGCTACCGGGATCTCTTCGAAGGGGTGCCGGTCGGGGTTTACCAGATCTCGCCCAAAGGTGAGCTGCTGCACTTCAATCATGTGATGAGCGAGCTGCTCGGGACACCGAGCCGGGAGCGCTTGTTGGGCCTCGACACCGGCACGCTGTACGTTGACCCCGAGGATCGAGCCGCCTGGAAGACCATGATGCAGTTCGAGGGCCGGGTGGACGACTTCGAGACCGAGATCCAGCGCCTCGACGGCAGCAAGATCTGGGTGCGCTCCCAGGCTCGGGCGATACAGGACGCCAAGGGCCGGGTGACCGGCTATGAGGCAGTGGTCGAAGACATCACCGATCGCAAGCGGGCCGAGGATGCCCTACGCACCAGCGAAGAGCGCTTCCGCTCCCTGGTGCAGAACGCGTCGGACATGATCAGCATTCTCGATCGCGACGCCAAGGTGCGTTATCTCAGCCCCGCCAGTCTGCGACTGCTGGGCGTCTCTCCTTCGGACCGCCTCGGTCGCGACAGCTTCGAAGCCCTCCATCCCGACGATCGCTCACGCGTCCGGACGCTCTTCAACGAGCTGCTGGAGCATCCGCGCAAGAGCCAGCGGGCCGAGTATCGGATGCGGCATGACGACGGCTCCTGGCGGGTGCTCGAGTCGAAGATCACCAACCTGCTGGACAATCCGGCGGTGCGCGGTATGGTGCTCAATTCGCGCGATATCAGTGACCGCAAGCGGGCCGAAGACCAGCTGCTGCACGATGCCCTGCACGACGCCCTGACCGCACTACCGAATCGCACCCTGTTCATGGATCGCCTGGCCCACTGTCTCGATCGCCGGGTGCGCCTCAAGGATTACCGCTGCGCGGTGCTGTTCCTCGATCTCGATCGTTTCAAGATGGTCAATGACAGCTTCGGCCATGCGGTGGGTGATCACCTCCTGGTCCAGGCCAGCGAGCGTCTCCGCAGCTGCCTGCGGCCCAACGACACCCTGGCTCGTCTCGGCGGCGACGAGTTCGCCATCCTGCTGGACGATGTCCGCGACGCCTCCAACGCGGTGCGGGTGGCACGACGCATTCAGCAAGAGCTCGAAGTCCCCTTCCGGCTCGAAGGGCGGGAGATCTACTCCACCGCCTCGATCGGTATCGCCTTGTCGGCTGCGGACTCCGAGCCGGCCGATGTACTGCGCGACGCCGACACCGCGATGTACCGGGCCAAGGGCCAGGGCCGTGCCAGCCACGCGATCTTCGATTCGCAGATGCACGCCCAGGTACGCTCGCAGTTGCAGCTCGAGACCGAGCTCCGACGAGCCTTGGCGCAATGGCAATTCGCCGTCTACTACCAACCGATCGTCGCCTTGCCAGGCGGCAAGCTGGCCGGCTTCGAGGCCCTGGTGCGCTGGCACCACCCCGAGCGCGGCTTGTTGCTGCCCGGTGATTTCATGGGTGTAGCGGAAGAGACCGGGTTGATCGAGCCGATCGGTCGCGGTGTCCTGGCGGAAGCCTGTCGCCAGCTGAAGGAATGGAACGAGCGTCGGGCGCCGCGCGAACCGATTTTCGTCAGCGTCAACCTGTCCGAGCGTCAGTTCCAGCAGCCCGACCTGCTGGACCAGCTGAGCCAGGTGCTCGACGCTTCGGGCCTGGCCGGCGCCAATCTGTCGATCGAGATCACCGAGGGCGCGGTGGTCAAGGATCCCGAGGCTGTCCTCGAGACGTTGGTGCGGATCAAGCGACTCGGTATTCGCATCGCTCTCGACGACTTCGGCACCGGCTATTCATCGCTCAGCGTGCTGCACCGTCTGCCCTTCGACCGCATCAAGATCGACCCCTGGTTCGTCCGCAGCATCGGCTCGGGTGGCGACAGCAGCGAGCTCGTCGAGAGCGTTCTGACCCTGTGCCGCGGTCGTCGGCTGGATACCGTGGCGGAGGGTGTGGAGACCCACGACCAGCGCCGCAAGCTGTGCGACATGGGCTGCGATTTCGCCCAGGGTTTCTTGTTTTCCGAGCCGGTCGTCAGACAGCGCGCCGAAGAGCTACTGACCGCGCCGCCGCCCGATTTCGGTGACGCCTGAGTCCCTGGCATTGAGCGTCTCAGAGGCCTGAATCCGCCCCATTGCAGGCCCGAGTCCGGCCTGTGCAAGCCCAAATCCGTACCAACGGCGGATTTGACGAGAAAAACGGATCGATCCGCGAGGCTTTGGCGCGTTATAGATTAAGGGCGATCTTATTGTCACCTCGTCTCGGATATCGAGATATCTACTTCATTATCGGGACCCTATGCGCTGAGATGCGGCAGGACTCATATCGAAACGTCGCGGCGCAGCCCGTCAGGCAAAAAAGGAGGGCAGCCATGCCAACCGATTCGGGCCGCAGGTTCGGCGCTGCAGCCCCGCTCGAACGGTCGCGTGGCGAAACTGAAGACCGTTATGATCTCAATAATTATGGATCTCGCCGCCAGAGTTCGGGATACCGTCGATCGCATGCGACGGCTCAAGACTCGGCGCCGCGCAGCCCAGGATCTTCGCCGTTCTCTGGCCTTGATCGTCGACTCAGGCGCCTTGGAGTCGAGCTTCGCGACGCGGATCAAAGAATTTTTCGATCCCGATCTGCTGGTCATTCTGCAACTCGATCCCACCACGGCTGATTTTCGTCCGACCCTCTGCTCCGGCATGCTCGAGGGCTCTCGCCTGGAGCGCGGTGAGCTGGATGATCTGTCGATCGATCCCGGCGGCAAGCTGGCCCGCTGGTTTCGGGTCAACGAAAGCTGCCTCCTGGTCCAGCGTGACAAAGGTGTGGTCAACTATCTCGGAGACTCCGAGCGGGCCCTGCTCGATCGCCTCGGGGTGCGCATGTGCGCTCCGCTCCTGGCCCGTAACCACCTGGCCGGGATCCTGGTGCTCGGCGCCCAGCGCGATTGGCGCCCGAGCCGACGCGACGCCGAGCTCTTGCTGCAATTCGCCAACCAGGCGAGCTTGGCGTTTCAAAACGCCAGCCTGTATGGCGAGCAGCGCAAGCGTCTCGATCGGCTGCATCGGGCGGATCGCCTGGCGGCGATCGGCCAGTTGGCCGCCAGCGTCGCCCACGAGGTGCGCAATCCCCTGACCTCTATTCGCTCGACGATTCAATACCTCGGCCAGAGCTTCGAGGACTCAGCGAAGCGCGAACTGGTCACCGAGCTGATCGATGAGGTGGACCGAATCGATCATACGGTGTCGAGCCTGTTGAGCTTGGCTCGGACCGGCAACTTCCAACCCGTTGCCCTCGACCTGGTCGAGCTCGCCGAATCGACGATTCGCCTCGTCAAGCCTCAAGCGAGGGAGCAGGCGGTGAGCTTCAAGAGCCGTTTTGCCGAGCCGACGGTGCACGTACCGGGTGATCCGGCACAGCTCAAACAGGTGCTGCTCAACCTGCTTCTCAACGCCTTGCAGGCCATGGCGGGGGGCGGGCAGATCTCGGTCGAGATCGGCACGTCCGATGCCGCGGCATCGCAGGAAGCGCAGCGAGCCCGGCTGCGCATCGCCGACAATGGACCGGGTATTCCCGAGGACGAGTTGCAGGCGGTCTTCGATCCGTTCTTCACCACCAAGAGTGACGGAACCGGCCTCGGCCTGGCGATCTGCCACAGCATCATCCGGCGACACGAGGGAGAGATCGAAGTCGAGAGCACGGAAGGTGAAGGGACTGTTGTTTCGATCCATTTACCGCTAGCGGCTGAGGAGAGCTCGCAGCGGACTAGACTCACGGGGAAAGACGATGGCCAAGATACTGATCGTCGATGACGAGCCGGGAATTCGCAAGATCCTGAAGCTCTTGCTGAGTGAGCATCAACATCAAGTGCAGGAAGTCGCCTCGGGCGAGGAGGCCGTCAAGGCCGCTTCGACATTCCAGCCCGATCTCATCCTGCTCGATCTGCAGATGGGTGGCATCGACGGGATCGAGACGTTGAAGCGCATTCACGCCCAGCAGCCCGAAGTGCATGTCATCATGATGACCGCCCACGGCTCCATCCGCTCGGCGGTCGAGGCCATGCGGGGCGGTGCCCATGACTACCTGACCAAGCCCTTCGACAACGAAGAGTTGCTGATCCTGGTCGACCGGGTGCTCGAAGTACGGCGCCTGAACGCCGAGGTCGAAGCCCTGCGCAGCGAGCTCGAGACGCGCTACGGCTTCACCGAGATCATCGGCATCAGCCAGCCGATGCAGAAAGTGTTTCAGACCATGGCAAAAGTGGCTGCGGTGGATGCGACGGTCTTGGTGACCGGCGAATCCGGCACCGGCAAAGAACTGGTGGCGCGGGCGATCCATCGCCGCAGCAAACGGTCCCGGCGCACTTTCGTCGCTGTCAACTGCAGCGCCATACCGCAGACCTTGGTCGAGTCGGAGTTCTTCGGCCACGAAAAAGGGGCCTTCACCGATGCGCACGACAGCCGGCAAGGCAAGTTCGAGCTGGCCGACGGCGGCACCCTCTTTCTCGACGAGGTGGGTGACCTGTCGCAAGATGCGCAACCGAAGCTGCTCCGCGCCCTGCAGGACAAGCAAATCGTCCGCATCGGCACCCGCAGCCCGCGGTCGGTCGACGTGCGGGTGATCACGGCGACCAACAAAGATCTGGAGCAGGAGGTGGCCGCCGGGCGCTTCCGCGAAGACCTCTACTGGCGCCTCGACGTCATCCACATTCGCCTGCCGGCCCTGCGCGAGCGCCGCGAAGACCTCGCCCTGCTGATCGATCACTTCATCGATCGGGTCAATCGTGAGCTCGGCCTGGCGATCGAGAAGATCGCCCCGGACGCGCGCCAGCTGCTGATCGACTACGACTGGCCGGGCAACGTCCGTGAGCTGGAGAACACGCTCTGTCGCTCGATGATTCTGAGCGAGAACGGCGTTTTGAAGGCCTCTGATCTTCCCGGCCGAGTCCTCGGCGAGGCGGCGGCAGGAACCTCGCTGTCGATCTCGGACCTGGATCAGATGCCTCTGACCGATGCAGTGCGCGAGGCGACCGAGCGACTCGAGAAACGGATGATCGTCTCGCGACTCGCGACCCACAAAGGGAGCCGGACCGCCACGGCCGACAGTCTCGGCGTGAGCCGCAAGACGCTGTTCAACAAGATGCGCCAATACGGGCTTGGAGATGTCGACTTGAGCGAAGCCGTCCATTAGCGCTAGCTGGCTCCCTAAGCAGCCGGCTGGCTGGCTCTCTAAGCAGCCGGCTGGCTGTCGACGCCACCCCGCATGTAGTCGAGGTAGAGGTCTTCTAGGCTTTCGTAGCGCAGCTCCTCGCGCGTACAGCTGAGGACTTTGCGCCCTTCTTTGAGGATACCCACGGTATCTGCCAGGTGCTTGGCGTTGAACAGATCATGGGTCGAAAGCAGGATGGCTCGCCCCTCGTCGCGCAGCATCTTCAGAGTCTCGACGAGCTCCACAGCGGCCTGGGGATCGAGTCCGGCGAGGGGCTCGTCGAGGAAGATCGCCGGCGCCTGTTTGATCATCGCCATGGCAATACCGAGCTTCTGCCGCATGCCGCGGCTAAATTTGTGGACCCGCTGCTCGAAGCTGCGCTCAGGCAGGCCGACTCGGCGCATCGCCATGCCGTAGTCTTCGCTCGTCAGCTCGTCGCGCCCGCCGAGGCGGGCAAAGAAGTCGAGATTTTGCATCGCCGTCAAACTGCCGTAGAGCGCCACGCTTTCCATCAGGTAGGCGACGTGCCGCTTGGCCTCACGCGCCCTACGCGTGGCATCGATGCCATGGATCTCAACTCGCCCTGCGGTCGGCCGGGTGAAGTTCATGAACAGATTCAAGGTCGTTGTCTTGCCCGCCCCGTTGGCGCCCAATAGGCAGTAGATCTCGCCCGCCGAAACTTCCAGGTTCAACGCGTCGAGCGCCAGGGTGCCGTCGGAGTAGCGCTTGCTGAGATCGATCGCCTTGATCATCGTCATGGGTCATCGCCTCTCTCGTTACGGGTCCAGTGTACGGGTCCAATGGGGTTCATCCGTTGCGCCTTGCTTCAGCCGACATCGTAGCGAGCAAAGGCCAGGAGAGCTGCCAAGGCGAAGAAAACGGTGGTCAGCCCGAGGGCCGCGAGACGTTTCCAGGATCGCGCCAGGCCTTCTCCGAAAGTCGATTCTTCGAGTTCGAAGCGCGGTACCGCTTCGGGATCGATCGGGGCGAAGGAAAGGTAGTTGAAGAAGAAGTGGATCTGGGGGCTGTCCGGATCCGCCCGGTCGAGGCGCTCGACGTGGCGCTGCAGGACGGTACGGAAGCCCCATGCCCGCTCGAGGAAGACCCGATCACGGTAAGGCCCCGTACTGACGAGGCGCTCAGCCAGGTCCTGGATCAACTGCATCGGGGAGATCGCTGCCAGATCCCGCGCCAGCGCCTGTTGCTCGAGCTGCCCCAGGGCGTGCTGGCGCCGCAACGCGTCTTGCTTCTCGACCCGACGGTTCTGAATCTCGGCCGCGTCTCGTTCGAGGGCGTAGCCATCGACCGCTCCCTCCGGCCGCGAGCGCCAGCTCCCCGCACCCTCCTTGGCTTCGACCTCCCGAGCGGCCTCGACGATCTGCCGGTTCACCATGAAACCCTTCTCCATCGGTTTCAAGGTGACCGCCGCCAGGCCACTGCCGGCGGGGATGACTACCACCGCCGTGACCCAGATCAGGGTCAGAACCGCCAGGCTGCGAGACGCATCCCGATTGAGGGCCGAGACCATCACTGCCATCAGGACGTAGACCGCGATCGCCCAGAGACCGAGTATCGCCACCCCGGCGACCTTGGCCAGGAGCTGACCGCCCAGGCTGACGCCGGTCAGCAGCTTGAACAGCAAGAGGCTGAGCGAGGCGCTGAGGACAAAAGGTACGGCGAGACAAACCCACAGGGCGATCAGCTTGGCGACCAGAGCCTCGTGGCGCCCGACCGGATAGGACAAGGTCATCTTGAGCGATGCGTGCTGTGCGGCGCCGCAGATCGCGTCGTAGCCCAATACGAAGGCCGCCAGAGACAGGATCAGCCGGATGACGAAGAGCCAGTCGAGCGCTTCCGCCGCTGGCAAACGGCGCAGCCCCTGGCCGTACCGCTCGAGCTCGGGCTCGATCCAGGCGCTCAAGCCCTGGCGATAGATATTGGGGGCTCGCGACTGTTCACCGTCGACGACGAACCCCAAAGGCCAGGGCGGCTTGGCCGCCGGGTACACGATGTCCGCCAGGTCTGCGACACGCGCGCCCTCGAGAGCCTCCGTATGAGCCGCCTGGACCTGCTCGTAATCCGCCAGCTGCGCTCGGTAGCGCACCGAGTGCATCCACGCCGCGGACAGCATCAAGGCCAAGAGTAGAGCGACCGTCACACGAAACCGGTAGCTCTCCGACTGCAGTTGCAGCTCGCGCCGCAGCAGTGCCGCAATGACGGCGCGCCGCGGCCGGGACTGGGCGGTCTGAGGCGTGACCGCCACAGGGTCGAGAGGCTCAGGCTCGGGCACTGTTTGGGGAGCCACCACGGTGGCGCGCTCTTTCACACTTTCCACGTAGGCGCTACCTCGGGAGATAGGTGTTGAAACGACGGGCGGCGACCCCAGCCAAGAGGCTGCCCAGGAGCCCCAAGGAAAACCATTCATAGCGCACTCGCCAAGCCGCTTCGCTCAAGCTGAGGACCTCGGTCCGTAACTGCGGCAGGCCATCCAGCCCCAGTTTGCGCTCCCGGTCCAGGCGCTTGTTCTGATCATGGACCCAGAGCTCGAACTCACCCAACGACAGGTCACTGGCGGCATACAAACTTGGCATCGGCCGCAGCGCCTGCGGATCATCATCGGTGAACCAACGCCATGAATCGAAGGCTCGTTGCCGCTCGAAATAGTCCACCAGCTCTCTCCGCTGGGCCCGGCTGGCGGCCAAGAAAGTCTCGTGATCCACCACCGAGGTACCGGTAAGAGACTCGGACAAGCGAGTCAACAAGAAGGGCGGTGAAAGGTGCGACACGAGCCGCGCCAGGTTTTCGAGCGCTCGCGTTGACTGCTCAGCAGCGCTCCGGACGGCAAACATGCGCTCCGCGTACTCCAGCCCCAGGTCGGTTTCGAGTTGGTAGTAGGCCACTAACTTCTGGTAGTGCTCAGCGGTGCTGAAACGAAACCGTGCCGCGCGATGGACCGACCGCTCGAGACTGACCGGCCCGCTGGCCGCTTCGGCCTCGGCCCATGGCGCCTGCAAGCGCTCGTTGCGCTGCGCCGCCAAGAGTTCCAACTCGTCACCTAGACCGTTAGAACCGCCGAGGGCAGGCTGGGATGCCATGGCAACCGCCATCTGAGGAATGAGAAACACGCTGAGCAGCCAGGTCAGGAGCGATGCGGCAAGAGCCGTCGACGG
>JBCCGX010000123.1:0-13678 GCA_039029035.1 Acidobacteriota bacterium
ATCGGCGCTGTGGTGATGACCACCAGCCGTTGAGACCGAACCCGCGGACTCGAGCCGCAAAGGCTCGACGACGAATCATCCTCGCAGAGCATTGAGTCGGGGGCGGGGCGCCCCCGACCCGAATCAAACCATTTGATCTCTAAACGATTGTTTCTACGTCTCCTCTAATGCAGACGAAACAACCCTGCCTCAAACAGGGCCTTCTTGGGAACACACGCTTAGGAGATCACCGTGAATTCAGTTCCGTCCCTCAAACAGACCACCCTTTTTCTAGCCGCCGCGTGCCTTTCGGCGACGATCCAGCCCAAATCGTGGGCCGACGGCCTCGATCCTGCAAACACGACTCTGATCTATCAAGGCACGCTCGGCCTCGAAGGCGCCCTGGAGAAATACGATCGCCTCGGATGGGCTGTCGCCACGGGCGACTTCGACAACAACGGCGCCACCGATCTGGCCATCGGCATGCCCCGTGAAGACGTCACCATCGGTGGGAAGGTACTCGTCGATGCGGGCATCGTCGAGATTTCCTATGGCGAGCCCGGTGACGGTCTCGGAGTCCTGGACGATCGCCCAACCCTTTTTTATCAAGGCTTCGAGGGTCTCGTGGGAACGGCGGAAACCGGAGATCAGTTCGGCTTCGCCTTGGCAACGGGAGACTTCAACGGCGACGGATTCGAGGATCTTGCCGTCGGCGCACCCTTCGAAGATCTCGAGAACAATGCAGTGGAGGACGCAGGAGCGGTGCAAGTCCTCTATGGCTCATCAGAGGGTCTCAAGGCGCAATGGAACCATATCTGGACCCAGAACAGTGGCCTTCAGGGTCGAGCCGAAGCCCGAGACCAGTTCGGGTTCTCCCTCGCCGCAGGCTACTTCGACGGTGATCCATATGCCGACCTTGCCATCGGAGTCCCGCGAGAGGATGTGCAAGCAAACACCGTAACGGACGCCGGCGCCGTGCAAGTTCTCTATGGTTCGAACGATCGTCTGGTCGCGACTGATAATCAGCTTTTCGAACAGGGCAAAGACGGGCTTCGAGGCCAGGCGGAGGACTACGACCTCTTTGGCTGGTCCTTGGTGGCCGCCAACTTCGACCGCAAGGGTCGAGGCGCATTCGACGATCTCGTGATCGGCATTCCCTACGAAAACATCGGCGACGAAGCGAAAGATGCTGGTGCCGTTCAAGTTCTCTATGGTGGATCCCAGGGATTGAACGGCAATCGCCCAAGATTGCAGATCTTCGCTCAAGACAATTCAAACATTGTGGGAACCGCCGAGTCAGGTGATTGGTTTGGCTACTCCCTTGCGGCAGCCGACTTCGACGGTGACGGCCACGCCGACCTGGCGGTCGGCATTCCTCTCGAAGATCTTGAGAGCGCTGAAGGTGGGACCATCCGTGATGGCGGGGCGGTTCAGATTTTCTACGGCAAGACCGGAGGTCTATCGACCATCGGTAACTACGTCCTCAGCCAAAGGGGGACTATCGAGGGAGAGGCGGAGACGAACGACGAGTTCGGCCGTTCACTGGCAGCCGGCTACTTCAACGGCGACGAATATGCCGATCTCGCCGTCGGCGTCCCTCTGGAAGACCACGGCACAATCGAGGATGCCGGAGCGGTCAACATCCTCTATGGCGGTGACGCTCCCTTGGGAGAGGAGAACAACACCATTTTCGGCCAAGGCGCGATGCACAACAGTACGCCCGAAAAAGGCGACCATTTCGCTTTTGCTCTCTGCGTCGGCAACTTCAATGGCGATCTACACGCCGGCCGGCCGGTCCACGACCTGGCGATCGGCATTCCTCGAGAAAACGTGAACGGCGTTGCCCAGGCAGGGGCCATTCAGGTCGTCTTCGGAGCCCGATAAATCAATGCAATACGATTCTCGAATGATGCCTCTCTGGAGAACGACATGTCGATAAGCACTTTGTCCCAACAACTACGAGCGATCTTGCCGGTGGCCTGCCTATTGATATCGGCCACCCTGGTCGGAGCCTCCTCCGCGGACGCACAACCCCTCACGGAAAAACAGATCGCTCGCATAGAGACCTACGTCCGCAGCGAGCTCGACGGCAATGTCGTCGGTTATCAATTCGCCCTGGCCCAGTCTGGAACCTTGCTTCATACTCACAGCTACGGCATGTCGAACCTGAGCCAAGGTCAAGTGATGGATTCCTCGCTCCAGATCAACATCGGCAGCATTTCCAAGTTGATCCCGACGATCACCGCGCTTTGGTACGCCGAAAGAGGGTTGATCGACCTCGACGCTCCCTTTGTCAACTATCTCGACGAAGCAACCTTCACAGACGTTCACCCGAGCATCCAAGACATTACCGTCCGCGAGCTGGCAACCTATACAGCTCGCCTCCCGCAAACCTCGGGCAGCTCCGGCAGAAGCAATTGTAAGGACGACTGTCCCGAGCTCCTCCAAAAACCGAGAGGCCTCGAGAACTGCCGCGTCACGCTCGATATCTCGGATAGTCCCTTTCCTTACCAATGTGCTCGGGCGTACCAGAACGCAGGATTCTACCTTCTACGTCTTGCGCTTCAGGGGATCATGGCCTCGCCATCGAGAGTCGAAACGGTTGAGGATTGGGTCACGGAGATTCGCGACGCCTGGCTCGGCCCAAGTGGCTTGGAGATGACCTGCGACCCTGACCCCAATGGAGATATGCGCTACTACACGTCCTGTGATTCGGCTGCGTACCACTCGGACTTTTGTCTCAACGAGGAACTCGAAGGTGATTGTGAATGCCTGGACGGCTTTTTCTTTGAAAACCGTGCCCTTTCTCAATCCTCTTATTGTAGCTCTGGCGGTTGGCGGGCCTCGGCAACAACACTCGTTCGGATGTTGGAGTACCTGCGCGAGGGACACATTCTCAATCCCGAGATGACCGCCTATCTGTTGGACACGTCTCTCCAAGACGTCTATGGAACTTCGGGATCTGTAGGCTGGGACCGCCCTTGGGGAAGGGACGGGGCTTCGAATCTGGGTAAGAACGGAGGGTTTCCTCAAATGCTGGTAACCTACGCGAGCCTGTTGCCAAGCGAAGCCTCTGCCGCAATTCTCATCAATACCGATGACAACTCCTGGCGTCCGGCGCCGGACAAGTCCACCGACCCGACGACGGTGCTCAGGGCTGCGTGGGCCAATCGCGGACCCGGAGGGCCTGGCGACATCGAAGGACCTTGACCTTAAGCCGTAGGCGTCGAGACGGAGTATGAGCTCTTCAGGATCGTCCTCCGAAGTGGACGTTCGGTGGGGCCTCGTCCGGAGCCATCTCGAGAAGCTCTTGGAGATGACCGAGGCGGAACGCGCGGCCTACATCGCGGCGCGACTTGGCGACCGCCCTGACATCCGCTCGGAAGTCGAAGAGCTTCTCCAGGCCGAGGCCGAGTCTGAGCTGCTCGAACAATCCGCCGAGCAGCGCCTTCCCGGCCTCATGGCCGAGCTCGCGCCGCGAGAACTGGAGAACGAGCCGGAGGAGGACCCGGAGATCGGCTCTCAGATCGGTCCCTGGGTCCTTCAGTCCGTGCTCGGAGAAGGGGGGATGGGGCGGGTTTACCTTGCCGAACGCCAGGGAGACGGATTCCTGCAGCGGGCCGCCCTCAAAATCCTGCGCCATCACTTGGATTCCCCAGAAGCCCTCTCGCGATTCAGCACCGAGCGTTCGGTACTAGCCCGCCTCGCCCATCCCGCCATTGCGTCTCTGGTGGATGGCGGCAGAACGGACGACGGCAGACCCTATGTGGTGATGGAGTACGTGGAGGGAACTGCTCTCGACCGCTATTGCGATACCCATCGACTCCCCTTGAGCTCGCGCATCCGCTTGATCTGCGACATCTGCGAGGCCGTTGAGCTGGCCCATCGACGACTGGTCATCCATCGCGATCTGAAGCCCAGCAACGTCTTGGTCACCCCCGAAGGCAAAGTGAAGCTGCTCGATTTCGGCATCGCCAAGGTTCTCGACCCGTCTGCAGAATCGCCCAACACGGTCTTTTCCTCCCCTCTGACGCCGGCCTACTCGAGCCCTGAGCAGCGCTTCGGTGGCCCGGTCACCACCGCCGTCGATGTGTATTCCTTGGGCGTCATGCTCTGGGAGCTCTTGCTCGGAATCAGACCTCCTCAAGGGAACGGGACGCAAGATGTAGGATTCCGGGCGCTCCAGCCCAGCCGATGCTTGGGTGACCAAGCATCAGCTGGGTTGGCGGACGCCCTGGCGGCAAGGGCAACGACTCGTTCCGCGCTGAGGCGTCAGCTGCGCGGCGACCTTGACGCGATCTTGACCCAAGCGGTTGCCGAGAATCCTGCGGATCGCTACAGCGGGCCGGGTGCCCTCGCCGCCGATCTCGAGCGCTTTCTGCACGGGCTACCAGTCGTCGCCCGTCGCAGCTCACTCAGCGAAAGGTTGGGCAAGTTCGCCAGGCGAAACCCGGTGGGCTTTCTCGCCTCGGCCCTCGCCGTCTTCTTCCTGGTCGTCGGCGGCGGTGGTTGTCTATTCCTCGCCCACCAGGCCACTCTCGAGCGGGATCATGCTCAGAGGCAGGCGGCAAGGGCTCGTGGTGCGATGGATCTGACGCGAAGTCTGTTCGCCATACCTGGCCGAGGCAATCGGGGGGAGCAGCAGCTGACGTTGCGTCAGCTGCTGCTGCGGGCCGAGGAGCGGCTCGACGCGGATCCGAAGGCCGACCCCGAGATGCTGCTCGAGGTCTTCGCGGTGCTGACGGATCTCTACGAGTCGTCCGGGCTGTACCCGGACGCGGTCCGAGTCGCTGAACGGGCTGTCCGGTTGGCGCAGGATGAGATCGGGGACGCCAGCGTCGAGTCGGGTCTTGCCCTGGACCGACTCGGCTTGACATGGATTCGTGCAGGCGAGCCCAATCGAGGCATTCAGCATCTGGAGACCGCCCTCGGGGTTCTGGAGGCCAAGCTCGGACGCGCAGCTCCGGAGGTTCTCGAGGTTTTGCGTCACATTTCCTATGTGGCCGGAGTCCGCGAGTACAAGGAGACCGAGCGTCTTCGCCGCGATATTCTGGAACGGGAGAGAGTCCGCTCGGCCGGGCAGGATACCCTCGGTCTGGCTCAGGCCCTCAACGACCACGCCAGAGTTCTATACTTCTCTGGCCGAGGCGAGAGCGCCCTGCGACAGCTGGACGAGGCTTGGCACATCAGGCAGCGCATGGGATCGACGGTTGGCGAGCTGGCGGTGATTCTCAACAACCGGGCGATGGTAGAAGCGAGCCTCGGGAGGGGTGCGACGGCTGAATCGACAGCTCGGAAAGCTCTAGAACTGGTATCGAAGGACAGCGACCGCCCAGAGGCCCTGGCGGCTCGTCCTTGGACACGGCTGGCACGTTCGCTGAGGATCCAGGGCAAGCATCGTGAAGCCCTACAGGCGGCCGAACGAGCGGTTTCCCTGAGCCGGGTTCATTACGCCAAGAGCCATCCCTACGCCACTTCAGCCCGGCTGATCAGGGGAGAGCTGCTCTGCGATCAGGACGACTATGCCGCCGCTGAGCGTGACTTCGAAGCGGCCCTGGTCGGGATAGGACTCAGCTACCCCGACCACAGCTGGAAAGTGGGAGAGGTGAGGGTCTCTCTAGCACTCTGCAGAATCCGCCAAGGGGGCGAAGCCGAAGCTCGGCGGATGCTGCAAGCCAGTCGAGAACGCATCGTCGCCGAACTCGGCCCAGAGACTCCGATCGGCCGCAACGCTATGCTGATCTTGAACAACGAGAACCAATGAACAGAGCTTCAACCGAGAGAAGCGGTCTGGTTCAGCTCTCGTTGTAGCATTGCTTTGGCTAGTCGAGTGTCTCGCTTCACGGTCGGCTCGGAGATCTCCAGAGCCCGCGCCACCTCGGTCACGCTGGAACCCGCGAAGAATCGCAGTTCCGCAACCTGAGCCAGGCGCCGGTCGACGGCTTCCAGTTTTGATAGGGCGCGATCGAGTTGAATCAAGAAAGTGACCTCGCCCTCGATGTCCAGCCCTGGCTGTGCCAAGGCTTCCGAAATCGACGTATCTGGCCGAGGTCCCGAACGCTTACTCGCCTGCCGCTTGCGTACATGATCCAACGCCACCTGCCGCATGGCTCGGGCACACAGACATAGCAGGTGAGACTCGTCAGCCACCAGCAGTCGCGAGCTGTCGGCGAAACGCAGGTAGACTTCGTGAACCAAGACCGTGGTGGAGAGCGTCGCGCCGCGGCTCAAACGTCGCATCTGCCGCTGGGCCACTTGTTTCAGCTTGACGTAGACCAGGGAGAAGGCCCGGTCGCGCGCCTCCGCGTCCCCGAGCCGAGAGCGCTGCAGCAGATCTCCCATCTCGTCGACGCCTGCCGCTTCGCCGCTTGGCGAAAGAGCTCGAGCGGTGTGGTTCTCTGGCTTCAAAGAAGCAGCCGTCGTTGATGCGGTGAGGAAGCGGTCACGAGCAGTCTGGATTTAGACTGTTCCTACATCGACGATGAGTATACACAGGCCGAATTTTCGCGAGCCTCGAACGCCTGCGAGAATCTCCCACCCTGGCCTTCGGGTGGGCGCGATCAATCGACGCGATCGGCCGCGACCTCGCCCAGGCGCTCTTCGGCCGTGCCGATGCCTGGATGACGAAGCTCTGTCTTCCTAGCCACTCCGGTAGCGCTGCGCCAGATGCTGCTTGCCCCACTTCTGATAGAGGTCCATGAGACGCTGCCGCGCCTCGTCCGTCAATCGCAGCCGAGACCCTGGCTCGAGGGCTTCATAACCCGCCAAGAGCAGCGCTTCGGCCGGCGCGTAACGCCCCTGGACGGTGAGGCATTCACCCAGCAGGCTCTGGGCCTTCGCGATCCGCCAATGGCCAGGCCTCAGCACTGCCTGACGGATCTCGAGTCCCTGGCGCAGGAGCGTTTCAGCCGCCTGGGCCCGGCCGCTCGACAGCCGAAGCCTTCCCAGGCCGATGAGGGGCGTTGCCAGGTTGGGATGATCAGGGCTCAGCACCGCCCGCGCCATGTCCAGGGTTTCGCCGAAGAGCTGCTCGGCCAGCACAGAGTCAGAGCGCAGGCGAGCCACTTCGGCCAGGCCGCCGAGGGTTCGCACGACCTGTGGGTGGCGCTCTCCGAGAACCTGCTGCTGGATCTCTAGAGCCGCGGTGAGATCGGCCTCTGCCGCCTCGAGGTCGCGACGCTCGAGATGGAGCTCCCCCAACCGCCTGAGGTTCGCCGCCACCGCCGGATCGTCGGCACCGAGGCTTCGACGCCAGAGATCGAGCGCTTGGCGGTAGAGAGGCTCGGCTTGGGCGTAGAGCCCGCGGGAGTGGTAGAGCGTCGCCAGGTTGCCGATCGAATTGGCCAGCTCGGGATGATCCGGTTCGAGAACCTGGCGACGCATCTCCAGGGCTTCGGCCAAAAACGGCTCGGCTTCGTCGTACTCTCCGCGGACTTGCAAGACGACGCCCAGGTTGTTGAGGGTGGTGGCAAGATCCGGATGCGCCGTGCCGTAGTTGCGCCGCAGGATGTCGAGCGCCTGGCGGAAGAACGGGGTGGCGTCTTCGCCCTGGGCATGTTTCAAACCGGCTAGATTATTGAGGCTCTCGGCCACTTTCGGGTGGTTGGCGCCGAGCCGTTGTTGGCGAATCTCGAGCGCTTGGCGATAGGCCGCCTCCGCCTCCTCGCCGGCCCCACGAACCTCGAGTAGGGCGGCCAGGTTGTCGAGATCCTGGGCGACGTCCGGGTGATCGTCCCCCGACAGGCGGCGATCGAGGGCCAGGGCGCGGCGCAACATGGGCTCGGCGCGGTCGTACTCGCCCCGGTCGTGGAGCAGCAGCCCGAGGTTGCCCAGCACCATGGCGACGGCCGGATGCTCCTCGCCGAACTGCCGACGATAGATTTCCAGAGCCTCGTCGAGCAGAGGCTCGGCCTGGTCATAGGCGGCCATCTCTTGCAGTACCAGAGCCAAATCATTGAGGCTCTCGGCGATCAGCGGGTCGTCGTCCCCCAACAGGCGACGGCGCAAACGCACGACCTCTTCGCTGCGCTCCCGAGCCGCTTCGAACTCGCCCTGTTGTTCGAGCACTTCAGCCAGGCTCGATAGGCTCTCGGCCACTTTCGGATCGTCGTCACCCAGGATCCGGCGGCGCACCGCCAAGGATTGCTCGAGCAACACCTGGGCCTCGGCGAGCTTCGCCTGATCGAGCAGCACGTCGGCCAGATCGGTCGCGGTCTGAGCAACCACCAGATCGTCGCCACGCGTTCGGCGCCCGATCTCGAGGGCCTGGCGCAGGATCTCGGCCGCGCGGTCGTAGTAGCCCCGGCGTTGGTAGACCCGCCCCATGGTGCCGAGCAACGTCGTCTGCACCTCGGGCTGAGCCTGCAGCTCCGCCACAATCGCAGCCGAACGCTGGTCGAGACTCTGTTGCTGGCTGGTCGTGCTTCGCCGCACCACCCCAGGGCTGGAAAAGGCGAAGAGATCGACCAGGAAATCGGCCACCTGTTGCGCCTTGTCGCGTTCGCGCGTGACCCGTACCGATTGCAGAGCGGTGCTCACCCCGAGGCCCACCAGCAGCGCGACCAAGGCCAGAGCCGCGGCGAGTGGCCAGCGGTTGCGCTGCACGAACTTCCCCGCCCGATAGGTAAACGTGCTGGTGCGTGCGGCCACCGGCAAACCGTCGAGGTAGCGGCCGATGTCGTCGTAGAGCTGCTCGACCGAGCCGTAGCGTCGCTGGCGCTCCTTGCGCAGCGCCTGGAGGACGATGTTGTCGAGGTCGCCCGCCAGCTGGCGCACCAGGTGGGTGGCACTCACTCCGCCGAACGCGGCCAGCGCCGCTTCGGGCGCCCTCTCGCGCAGCGCTTCGCTCGGTCGAGCGGGCTCTTGGTCGCACACGATGCGTTCGATCTCTGCCGCCGTTTGGCCCGTCAGATCGTAGGGTCTGAGGCCGGCCAATAGTCGGTAGAGGATGACCCCCAAGGAATAGACGTCCGAAGCGGTCCCCACCGGCTCGCCGCGCACCTGTTCCGGGCTGGCGTAGGCCGGTGTCATCAACGGCCGGGTGGTCACCAAGCCTGTCGGGCCGATGGCCGGCGCGGTCGCGTCGGTCTCGGAACCGAGGAGGCGAGCGATGCCGAAGTCGAGCAGCTTCACTTCACCGAGAGACGGGCCTCCGACCGAGCGCACCAGGATGTTGCCGGGCTTCAAGTCGCGATGCACCACGAGATTCTGGTGGGCGTGAATCACCGCGGCACAGACCTTACGGAAGAGGGCGAGACGCGCCTTCAAATCAAGGCCCTCTTGGTCGCAATAGCGGTCGATCGGCAGACCTTCGACGTACTCCATGACAAAGTACGGCAGGCCATCGTCGCTGGTGCCACCATCGAGCAGCTTGGCGATAGCGGGATGCTCCAGGCCGGCAAGGATCTGGCGCTCGCGCCGGAAGCGGCGCACGATATCGCCCGAGTCGAGCCCCGGTTGGATGAGCTTCAGCGCCACCTGGCGCTCGAACTCGCGATCGGCCCGCCGCGCTAGGTACACGGCGCCCATGCCGCCCCGCCCGAGCTCGCGCATCAACTCGTAACGTCCGATGCGGCGTCCCACCATGGGCGAAGCCGACGCCAGGTGGTGGGCGCTGCTGGCTACCATCGACTCGATCGTCTGCGTCGCTTCGGAATCCGAAGCGAGAAGCTCCTCGACTTCGTTGCGCAGCGCCGGATCGTCGCGGCAGGTCTCGTCGAGGACTTTCGCCCGTGCCTCCCGGTCGAGATCGACGGCTGCGAGGAAGATCTCTTCGACTTGTCGCCAGCGCTCCGTATCCACGCTCTACCGTCTTCCCGCCGTCATCACGCGCCTTGTTCGGGCCCTGTCATCGGCCGCTGATCTCCCGGTGCAGCCAGGCTCGCGCGACGCGGGTGTCGTTGACCACGGTCGCGGTCGAAACCTCGAGGACTTCGGCGACCTCCTCGACCGACAGGCCGCCGAAGTAGCGCAGCTCGATGACCCGCGCCTTGCGGCCGTCGAAGCTCTCGAGATTGCGCAGCACCTCGTCGAGTATGACCAGATCCCCGGGCCGGTCGCTCGATAGCACCACTGTTTCGCCTTCGATCGGCACCTTGATCTGATCGCCGCCACGCTTGGCCGCCCGGCTGCGGCGGGCATGGTCGACCAGGATGCGTCGCATCTGCTGAGCAGCGACCGCAAAGAAGTGACTGCGCCCTTTCCACTGCGGATGGGTCTTATCGACCAGGCGCAAATAGGCTTCGTGCACCAACGCCGTCGCCTGCAGGGTGTGATCCGAACGCTCGCGGCGCAAGCGCCCTTCGGCCAAGCGTCGCAGCTCGCTGTAAACCAGTGGCGTCAGGCGAGCCAGCGCCTGCGGCTCTCCCGCACGCCACTCGATCAGTAGCTCGGTCACTTCCTCAGCGATGGGCTCCATGGTCGAATCGATTGTACATCGGCTCCTCCACTGGGTCGCCGGACCCGAGCATCGGGCCGCGACGTCTGCCCGCACAGAAATCACTGCCAGCGTCTTTATCTGTCGACCCGACGCTTTGCGCTGATCTGCACGAGAAGGATCACAGGGCCGCGCGCTGACGTCAGCCGAGGCCGGTCCGGCTCGGCCGCTTGCCGCGGCCTGACTCTCCAGCAATGTCCGAAGAAGGGAGAAGCCATGCCTCGTCTCAACTCAGCGCGTAACACCCTCGCCCTCCTCCTGCTGATCTTTGCCCCATTCAGCGCCACCTTCGTCCAGGCCCAACCGGTGTGTCCGCTGCCGGTCGAACCGCCGGTAGCGAGCCTACCGTTCGAGCGCCCGACGGAGGCCATCGTGACCCCGGACCACCGCTTCGTCCACTCGGCGACCCACCTACAGGGCCAGCCGGCGCGGGAAAAATGGGCCCCGGGCCTGATCCACCGACCCGCGGGCACCGACATCGACGAAATGACCAGCGCGGTGGTGATCGACAACCCCTTCGACACGCCGGTCACGTTCACCCTGACTTACTTCAACCACCTCGGTGTCGACACCGGCTCGATCATCGTCATGCCGCCAGCGATCTGCCTGCCGCGCACTATCACCCTGGCGGCCGAAGCCACTCATGTCGAGGCCGCAACACCCCTCGACCCGGCAGCCGGCTGTGGCGCCATCGGCGTCGGCTCGGCACGCATCACCGTCGCGGCCGCCAGCCCGAACGGCATCGTCGGCAGTGTTCTGCACCACACCGGCGAGTTCTTCGGCGGCCTGGTGACCGATCCCGATCCCACCGCACCCGGGGCCGGGGCGATGGAGCAGTTGCAGGTCCCGCAGACCACCGACAGGTTGCTCGGCGGCCCGTTCCCCCTCACCTTCTCCGCCACCGAAGCGGTTCTCAACGGCATGGCACCGATGATCGCGGTGCTCAATCCGAATCCGACAGCCGTCGTCGTCGCCCTCGATTTGATCATCTTCGACGCGGCCGCCGGCACCACCGGTACGCTGCCATTCCGCCCGTTGGTCATCATCCCGGCGCAAGGCACGTTGTTGGAAGTTACCGGTCCGCACCTCACCGCCCTGGCCGGCGCGGCCAATCCCGGGCTGTGGCAGAACCTTCTGTTCACCCTGTTGTCCTCACCCGGAATCGACCTCGATGTTTCGGTTCAGGTGCGCTACCTCGGCAGCCCGCAGCTACCGATCATGGGCAGCTTCATCGCCACTGACTTCATCGGCGACGAGGTCCAGTTCGACAGCGAGTTCCGCATGGCCTCGGGTATGTTGCAAAGCACCCCGTCGGTCAACTTGATGAGCCCCGAGCTCTCGTTTCAGGTGATCGAACACACCGATATCCTGCTCGGTAATCCGGGCGCCGTCGCCTCGGACTTCACCATCACCTACCGCAGCAACACCGGCGTGGCCCTCTCGACTTTCACCGGCACTCTACCGGCGGGTAACAGCATTCGGATCGTACCGGGAGCCTTTGGCTACCCCGCCGCGCCGGTCGGCTTCGGTTGGGTGCAAATCAACAGCTGCGAGCCGCTGTTCGGCTGGACCGTGCGCGAGATCGTCGACGATCCCAGCGTGCCCTTCCAGTACCACAAGGCCTACGGCGAGGTCCTGATGAACACCCAGGGGGCCGAGCCCGGCAGTGGCTTCACCGTCGGTGGGATGACCCGCAAGGCCGTGTCGATCGCCCGGGTCGGTGGCGGTTGGCCGGGCTACTCCACCGCGATCAACAACTCGGTCTCCAACACCCTGGCCTACTCCTGGCCCTTCTTCGACCTGGGTGGGACCAGCTGCGGTGCCAACAGCTTCACCGGTCTGCCCTACGCCTTCGCCTCATGGACCCTGGAGGACCCACAAGCCCCGCTCTGCTCCGGCAACGTCAGCGGCCGCATCGACGTCACCGTCGGCACCGTCGATGGCATCAGCATCAGCGGCGACCCCTACCGTGAGTGGGGCATCCCGGACTTCGGCACCGACCCGATGTAGGCCTAGCTGGATGCGAGTTCGCTGAGCCCTACTCCACCAACGCGATCTGGACGCCCCAGGCGTCCGGATCGCTCGGTGGCGAAGCGTTCCAATCGCGGAAGGCGTGGGAGTCGTCGGTGCGGTAGTGCAGGGTATAGCTGCCGGCACCGAGCTTCAGCATGCCTTGGTAGAGCCGATTCTTCGGCGCGCCGCCGGCGGAGTCGGTCATCGGGTAGGTCATCTCCCAAATCACCTTGCCCGAGGCGTCTTCGAGCCAAGCGTAGTCGTACATCTCACCGTGGGTTCCCTCACCCAGGGCGTAGACCGAAACGTCAGTCTGGCGGGAGAGGGTGAACTGGTGGCGCCGGTGGCTGTGGCTCTTGACCCGCGCGATGCGCGCCAGGACGTTGGGATCTTCTTCCTCGCGGTATTCGGCGATCACCGAGCGATCGAAGCCTTCCTCGGCGTATAGGCTCAGACCCCAGCGCTCGGGCTCGGCCGGTGGATCGGCGTTCCAGTCGCGGTAGGCATGAGATCCGTCGGTCACGAAGGAGGCGATGTAGCTGCCTGGCTCGAGGCGAATGAACTCATCGGCGACGCGGTTCTTCTTACTGCCGCCGGCATGCTCCGTACGCTCGTAGTCCATCGACCACACTTTGTTTCGTGTGCGTGCGTCGACGATCCAGCCGTAGTCGTCCATCCCGGGACCGCGGCCTTCGCCCACGGCGTAGACGCGTAGGTCGACCGCTCTCGACAGGGTAAAGCCGTAGCTGCGATGGTCGTCGTCCCGCATGCGGGTGAGCTCGACGATCGCCAGATCATCGTCCGGCAGGTGTTGGTAGTCGTAGAACTCCACCTGGCTGGCCTGCTGCGGATCCTTGAGCCACAGAGTCAGGCCCCAAAACGAGGGGTCATGGGGCGGCAAGGCGTTCCAATGCTCGGGAGAGTGTGAGCCGTCAGTCACGTAGTAGGCGGCGTATTTGCCGGCCGGCAGACGCAGCGTGTCGTAGATCGCCCGATTCTTGCCCGCGCCGCCGGCCCGCTTCGACTGCTCGTAGCCGAAGCTCCACACCTTCTCACGGGTCGTCGTGTCGACGATCCAGCCGTAGTCGAAGCCATCACCGTCGCTGGTGAGCTCACCCAGGGCATAGACCAGGAAGTCGGTCGGCTCATTCAGCACGAAGCCGTGGGTGGCTGAGAAATCGTCGCCATCGGCCATCATCGCAAGGGCCGCCCCATCGCGCAGCTCGTGGCGCAGCTTCTGCAGTGCGCGGG
>JBCCGX010000124.1:0-13676 GCA_039029035.1 Acidobacteriota bacterium
CAGAGATCGTCCAGGGTCTCGCCGTTGTACGTACTCGGGCCACCGGGGCAGACCACTTCGAAGGTGGTCTTCTCGATCCCCACGGTGTGTTGTTGCTCCGGACTTGGCAGGCGGTCGACGAAGTTGGTGTAGGTCGGCGTGCCCCAGCGCTGAGAGAGGAAGGCGGCGATCAAGCCGAGCTCCTGCACCTCGGAGTGCTGGCCGCAGAGCCAGGTACCACCCGGGTTGTCGGGAGTGCCGTTGTTGGCGAAGACGTTGCCCTCCAGGGTGTTCAGCTCACTCGCCTGGCCGCACACGGTGCCACCCTTGGGGATCGGCGTACCGCTCGGAGCCAGAGTCCAGTCGACGGTCCAAGGGTTGCCGATCGTCAGGCTGTTGGCCCAGTAGGACTTCCAACGTAGGGCGTGGTAACCGAAGCCACCCGGAGGGGAACCGGCGCCGGGCGGCGGATTCCCCCAATCGTGGTCGATGTGGTAGTTCTCGTTGTAGGCACCCATGGTGTACTCCAGGTCGGGCCAGCCGCCGCAGCCCGCCGCGGCGGCGAGGGGCAGCACGCCGACCACCGGCTCGCCTTTGCAGTCGATCCAGGCGTCGAGGGTCTCCACTGGGGCTGCGTCGAAGACGCCGGTGATCGCCGCACTTGCACCCTCGGCGCGCGCCACGAAGTAGGTCTGCTGTTCGCGCGCGCCGCGCGGGAAGACGGTGGTGAGGCTCTGGCCGGAAGCCGTCGGGATCACCTCGCCGTCGCTGGTGCCGGCGAGCAGCATCTCGCCGGATTCGGTGCGGACGACCGCCCGGATCGAATCCTCACCCTCGGTGGCGACGAAGGCTGCTTCCACAACCTTCAGCGACTCGGCATCCAGGGTGAGGGCGAAGCCGTCGCGCCCACTCGCGGCTCGCTGGCCGGGTGCCAGGTCGTGCGAGTCGCTGCTGCCCGCCAGCACGATCTGCCCCTTGGCACCCACCGCGAGGGCCTGGGCCACGTCGTCACCACTGCCGCCGACCACGGTGCCGCCCAGCACTTCGCCAGTTTCGCCGTCGAGTCGGGCGAGCAAGATGTCACGCCCCGCGTCGCTCACGGTGGCACCGGCCACCATGTAGCCGCCTTCGACGGCCACGGCCACCGGTCGGTAGGCGTCGTCATCGGTCGTCGACAAGGTCCTGCCGTCGATCCGGATCTCCGGCAGCGCTTCAGGCACCACAACCGGCTCGGGTGTCGCGCAATCGGTGAGGATCGGATCGGTCTGCGCCCCGGCAGCCAGGGCTTGGGTGAGGAGGCAAGCGGTAAAGATCGAAAGGCGTCGTTGTCCTGTCCACATCAGATGTTCTCCCTTGAAGAAGCTCGTACCAAGCCGGTGCAGCGCAGGTCACCATGACCCGCGTCGGCCCGCGGTTTGGCAGTTCATGCCCTCAAGGCGGAGAAAAGGCGGGAACTCCCTCATCTCAGATAAGAATTTGCTTTGCACTAACGCAACACCTGCAATCCGGAGAGTGTCCGGCTCCTATCGAGCACCGAGCTCTCAGAGTCGTCAGCCCCGCAGACGTTCTCTCGAGATCGAATTCAGGCCGGGCCTGGTGATTCGTAGCTATGATTGGTTGAAGGGAAGTCCGGCTCAGTCTTTTCGTGGATCGCATAGATGGATTCGGCTGAGCGGTGACCTCGCAGATGAGATTCTCGAAACAGGACAAGAACCGACTCGTGCGCGAAGAAGCCCGTAGGCGGGCTCTTGCCAACATGGACGATTGGTACGTTTCCAGCAGAGACATCACTCGTTCACAGGCGAAGAGTCCTCCTATGTCGATGCTCGAGCGGCCTGAGTTTGGCAACGTCTCTCTTCTCGTCAAAGAGGGAGACAGCATGGCGATTGCTGACCGAGGTATCGTATTCAGCAGACGAATGAAGCTCGAAGAGGGCTTCTGCGTTGTCATGGACCAGTTCGGCGGTGACTTCCGATGCAGAGCGTTCGAAGCGGATGGCACCGAATTGCTGATCCCTGTCGGGCATCTCCGGCAAGACATGTGGCCTGAGGCGCCTGCCATGACGGAGGCCTTTGATATTGGTACAGACACCGGCAGTCTCGCGTTCCTTTCGTCCAGCGACGTCAAACCGAGTCTGATAGATCAGTGCATCTTGTGGCCCTGTCAACCTGGCAAGTACGATTTTTACTATGAGGAACTGGTTGTCTTGGGGGCTTTGAAGCAGGCTCGGACACGAAACATCATCGTCCGGTGCCGGCAACCAAGGAGGGCGCAGCGCTCTGTTCCTCGGTGGTCGTTCGGACGTTGGAGGTAACAGTGCCATGTGCTCTCACTCGGAATCTCCCGGCGCCCGATCCGGGTCGGTGATGGCCACGTTAGGACGAAGTGGTGTATCTGTCCGGCTCTTGTAGGGCATTACGTCAATGCACGCCATTACCGGCCGCTGGAGGAGTTCCAGGCCGCCGAATGAACTACAGCAGGTAGCGATCCGCGCGGACGCTGGTCGCAGGGAGTTTCGATGCCGATTGCTTTGATGCGCAAGCTCGTCGCGGGGGCGATGTCGATCGTCGTCATCGGTTCGTTGACGGCCTGGTTTCTGACCCGAGAGACCCTGCCCGAGGTCATCCGCATCGCCACGGCGGAGGAAGGTGGCTTCTACTACCAGGTCGGGTTGGCGATCGAGCCGCTGCTCGAGCAGCGCACCGGGGTCGATGTGGAACTGCTGGTCAGTCGGGGCTCGGTGGAGAACCGCGAGCTGCTGCTGAGCGGCGCGGCCGATCTGGCCATTCTGCAGGGCGGCGCGGTCGATGCCGGCGGGCTGGTAGCTCTGGCGCCGGTCTATCGCGAGCCGGTGCACGTGATTGCGCGCCAGGGGAGCGGCGTGACCGAGCTCGGTGACCTGGCCGGACGGCGCGTCGTCCTCGGGCCGCTGGGCTCGGGCATGCGCGAGAGCGCCAAAGCGATCCTGCAGCACTACCGCATCGAGCTGACCCCGGCCGAGCCGACCCGCGGCTACTTCAAGGATCTGCTCGCCGAGAGTGACCTGGACGCCGCCATCGTCACCACCGGCCTGCTCAATCCCGACCTCGGACGGGTGCTGGCGAGCGGCCGGTTCGAGCTTCTGCCGATCCTCGACGCCGAGGCCCTGTCGATCCGCCACCATCACTTCCATCCCGAGACCATCCCGCGCGGCTTCTACCTCGAAGGCCCACCGGTGCCCCCTTCGGACGTGCCGACCGTGGCCACGACCAGCTTCGTCGCCGCGCTCGGCGAGACGTCGAGTCTCATTGTTCGCGCGACGCTCGAAGCGTTCTACGAAGACGATCTGCGGCGTCGCATTCCGACGATGATTCCGCGCCAGGCCGCCAGTGCATGGGACGAGCTGCCCATCCATCCGGCGGCGCAGAGCTACTACCAACCCTACGGCGGCCTGGAGATTCTGGCCAACTTCATGGAATCCCTGGCCGCCTTGAAAGAGCTCGTTTTCGCCCTCGGGGCCGGGCTCTACCTGCTCTGGGCCTCCGGGCAGCGCGGCAAGCAGCGGCAGCAGGAGCGTGAGCTGCAGGTCGCCAAGGATCGCCTGGATGTCTTCCTCAACCGCACCATGGACATCGAGCGGACGCAGATGGAGATCGAAGATCCGGCCCAGCTCAAGGCCCACCTTCGTCAAGTCACGGCGACCAAGCTCCAGGCACTCGAGGAGCTTACCCACGAAGAGCTGCGCGGCGACGTGTCCTTTGCCATCTTCCTCCAGCAATGCGGCGACCTGGCCCGGAAGATCCAGGCCAAGCTGGAGATTTGTGGTGCGGAGGCGACCGAGTCCGGCCGAGATCCAGGGCCTCCGCGGGAGGGACAGAGGACGAGCCCTTAGGGCTCGCGTCAGAATGATTCCAGCATCGAGGGCGTCCAGGCGCGCCTCTCGCAAGGCGCGTGACTGAGGCATACCCGAGGTCTGTCGCCAAGGAGCGCAACACCGCGAGAGGGGATGCATGGGCGGCCGAATGCGGAAGTTATTCTGACGCGAGTCCTTAGAAGCGCAGCCCGACCGAGACCCGAAAGGTTCTCGGCGGCTGGAAATCGGCCGGGTTGGTCGGCTGGCCGAAGCTCGCTCCGCGACGCCAGTGAACGCCTTCGACCGGTGTCTCGACAAAAGGATCGAAAGCTTGCAGGTTGTTGTCCGCCGTGGCGTCGAGGATCGTGGTATCCACACGAACGGCAGCGTGCTCATTGAAGACGTTGAGGATCTCCGGTTGGACGAAGATCTCGAACCGACGGCCGAAGCCACGCAGGAAGAAGCTGTAGTTCAGCGAGAGGTCGGTCTGCAGGACGTCGTCGGTCCGGAAAGCGTCGCGGTCGGTGAAGAAATACGGCACGCGGAACGGCGGGAAGACGTAGCCCGGATTGTCGACGAAGGGCCGGGGGGCGACGGCGCCGACCGCGCCATACGGGGTGCCGGAGGCGTAGCTCTGGAAAACAGAGGCGCTGAGCGCGTGGCGCTCGCCACGGAAGATCTCGTAGATCGCCCACAGGTTGAGCTTGTGGCGTTGATCCACTGAGAGATCGCCGCGTGGCTGGGTCCAGGCGGCGTCTTTGTACTCCGGGTACTGCAGCAGGCTCGAGGCGGTCGGGCCGGTCGCGGCAGCCTCGCCCTCGAAGTCGCCGCGGGTGTGTGACCAGGTCCAGAAGCCGCCGAGGTTCCAGCGTTTGGCGAGGCGCAGGCGGGCCTGGACGTGGAGGCCGTCGTAGACTCGTTCGAGGACGCTGTCGTTGTTGCCGATGAGCTCGAGGTCGTTGAGCGCTCCGAAGTCGTCGATCACCGTGCCGGTGGTGGTGTCGATCCGGCCGGCGTAGAAGTCGCCGAAGTCGCGGTGGACATAGTCGGCGCGCAGCAGGCCGCGACCGCCTGCGAGCCTCCGAGTGAAACCAACGGTGATCTCGTCGGCGTCGGGCGAGCGCAGACTGCCGTCGATCGCCGCCGTGCCGCCGGGCGAGAAGCGGCCCAGGAGAAAGGTCGTGTTGTCGACCCCGCCGACCGCGTCGAACCAGGCGAAGAGATCACCCAAGGCGGCGCTACTGTCACGCAACGGGCCGGAGGGCGCGGCGTTGATCGGCGGCCCGAAGTAGAGCCAGAAGAAGCCGGCGACGCCACCCGCACCGGAGGTTCCGGAAGCGATATTGCTGGCCAACGAGGCGGCGTAGCGTCCGAACGAGCCATGCAGCGTCCACCGACCGTCGCCGCGCGGATCCCAGGAGAGGCCGAGGCGGGGGCTCAGCTTGCTGTCGTCGGCGACGCGGTCGCCGGAGGCGTCGAGGCCGTCGTTGCGGTCGAAGCGCAGGCCGAGGTTGAAGCTCAGACGATCGTTCAGCCGCCAGACGTCGTTGACGTAGAACGAATCCGTGGCGAGCTCGATATGCCGCGCCCGTTCGAGCACCGGGGTCCAGAAAATGAAGGTCGAGAAAGGGAGGAAGACGGGCACCGGCTCGTCGCCGTCGAAGGCCGCTCGCGAAGCGAAGACCTGGAAGTCGCTGCCGGTCTGATGCGAGTCGCGCAGGCTGAGGTCCTCGAAGTGGTCGAAGCCCACCACCAGATCGTGCGAGCCGAACCGATCCGTGGGTAGAAAGAGCGAGCTCTTGAGCAGCAGGTTGCGATTGTCGCGCTCGTTGTCGGGGCAGACACCGCAGAAGCGGGCGGCGTGGAAGGAGCTCCCTTGGCCAACGATCTGCGTGCCGGCGATGCGGTCGGTGGTCAATGACCCGCCACGCAGGGTGAGCTGACGTTGCGAAAACTGACCTTCGACGAAGACATGCCGGCCGAGCAGGCCGGTGTAGTGCAGCGCGAGGAGCTCCTGCGGGTTTTGGCGATCGAATTGAGCTGCGAGGTCGAGAATCCTGGCGACCTCGGCGTTGTCGATCGAGGCGTCGATGTCGATGAAGCTCGCCGCCAGACTGTGGCTGTCGTGCGGCGTGGCGGTGAGCTTGGCCTCCCAGCGGTTCTCAGAGTCGACGCGTGAGAAGGGAATCTCGGTGGTGAAGGTCTGACCGCTGTCGACGATCCGCCGATCGCGCCCGGCAGCGAAGAACCACAGGCGGTCGCGACGCAGGAAGCCGCCCAGGGTGGCTTCCCACACGTCGTTCAGCTCATCTTTCCGGAGCACGGTCTGCGGCGTGCTGGCCTCCCAATCTTCGTTCGACAGGCTGGCGCGTAGCGAGCCGGAAAGCTCGTTGCCGCCGGAGCGGGTGATCGCGTTGACGGTGCCGCCGGTGAAGCGGCCGTACTCGGCGGAGACGCCGCTGGTGGTGGTCGTCGTCTCGAGCAGGGCGTCTTCGATGTAGAGGTCGAGGGGTTGGCCGCGCAGGTTCTCGTTGACCACCACGCCGTTGATCAGGAACAGGCTCTCGTAGGAGTGGGCGCCGGCGATCGACAGACCGCCGCCCGGGCCGGTGGTCTGAGTGCCGGCAGCCAGGGCGGCGGCTTGCTGCAGGGTGCGGTCCAGCGGTAGGGCCTCGAGCACCGTCTGCTCGAGAGTGCTCGATCCCTGGATGGAGCGTGAGATCTCTCCCCGATCGCTGGTGACGGTGATCGCTTCGGCGACCTCCGTCGAGGGCAGCTCGACGTGCAGGGTCTGGGTCTGAAGGGCCGAGATCTTGACGGGGATCTCGAGCTCCTGGAATCCATTGTGCCGGAAGGTCGCGGTGTAGCGGCCGGGGGGCAGGAAGCGGAAGAGGTAGTCGCCGCCGACGGAGGTCCGGGCCTCGCGCTGGCCCTGGAGACTCGCCGAGCGCAGCGTCACCGTGGCGCCGGCTATTGGCTGTTCGCCGTGGGTCGCCGTGCCGGTGAGGGTACCCGAGGGTTGCTGCCCCTGCGTCTCGGCCGGTACGCAGAACAGAAAGACGAGGGTTGTCGCAAGCTGCATTGCAACCCGTAAGCGGTACGAGCGGACCTGTGGAGCTCTCTTCATCACTGCCTCCTTGGTTGATCGGGGAGCTCGTCCGTGCATCGGTTGAGCTACATCAATAGCGGAGACGCTACATTTGTAGTTGTAGAGCTACTACAGATTTGTTACCATCGCTACAGATGTAGTGGTCAGTCGCCGGCAATCGTTGACCAAAGAGACTTTGACCATGGAGAAACGGTGACCAAGGAGAAAAGGTGAAGACAGAGCTGCAGCGGCTTTCGAGGACCGAGTGGACCCTGATGAATATCTGCTGGCGGCTGGGGAAATCGACTGCCCGGCAGGTCTACGACGAGTCCTCGGATCGCCGAGATCGCGACTATCAGACGGTCAAGACCCTGCTCGATCGCATCGCCGGCAAGGGCTATCTGAAGATCGAGAAGCTCGGCCCGCTGTGCCTGTATACGCCGATCGTTCCACGGCCCGCGGCGTTGGCGACGGCGATCGAAGATTTCACCCGCACGGTGCTCGACAACACGCTGGCCCCGGTCTTCGTCCACCTCGCTGACGCCGGCCAGCTGAAAGAGGAAGAGCTCGACTCGCTACGTGAGCTCCTGCGTCGCCACGAGCAGGCAGAGGGCGACGATGACGCTCGCAAGACGACGTAGGCCATGTGGAATCCGCTGACCGAGACAGGCTTCACCCACGCCGCGGCGCTGAGCGTGCAGGTCGGCCTGTTGGTGGCGCTGGTCTATGGCCTCAGTTTTCTCGTCCGCCGCGGACCGGCCGAGGTGCGCTACGTGCTCTGGCTCACGGTGGCTCTGCGCCTGTTTTGGCCGGCCGGTCTCGAGTCGCCGGTTGGCCTGGCCCCGGCGCTGGGGGTGGAGCGCCCTGGGGCCGCGACGAGCCGCGACCTCGGGGCGGGGAGCGAGACGCTCGGCGATCCATCCTCGGCCGGTGCCCAGGCCTCGCGCCTGGTTGCGGCGGCGGCGACGCCCGGCGTCGCCGGTGACTCGAGCATGCCGCCCCTGGTCGCCGCCTGGCTGGTCGGGGTGGCACTTCTGAGCTTCCACTTCGCTCGCCGGGGGTGGCAGGCGCGTCGTTTCGTCGCCGCTTGCGCGCCGAACAGGCGGCAGGATCTGGCGCAGCGTTTCAACGAGCTCAGGAGCGAGCTCGGTTTGCCTGCCCGCGTCGAGCTGCGGCTCACCTCGGCCAAGGCGCCGCTGCAGGCTCCGGCGGTCTTCGGGCTGTTGCGGCCGGTCGTCCTTCTGCCGAGCTCGATGGCCGAGGAATGGAGTCTCGACGAGATCGAGCCGGTGTTGATCCACGAGATGGTCCACCTGAAGCGTCTCGACTTGCCGGTCAACGCCCTGCAGCATGTCCTCCAGGTGGTGTACTTCTTCCATCCCCTGGTGTGGCTGATGAACTGGAAGATTCGCCAGGAGCGCGAGCTGATCTGCGACGACGAAGTGGTGCGCCGCTGCGGCGGCCGTACGGGCTACGTGCGCGCAATTCTGCGAGTGGCCGAGAGCCAGTGCTCCGCCACACGGGTGGTTCCGGCGATGGCTATGGCGTCTCGCCCATCGAGTCTGGCCCGGCGGGTCGAGCGCCTGCTCGATCGCGGCTACCGTCAGGTCGAGCGCCGTCGTGGGCCCGCCGTCGGCGCGTTTCTTCTCGGCCTGCTCTGCGTCGGCATCGTCTCCGGCCGCAGTCGCGCGGCGGCAGCGACGCCCGAGCTCGCCTGGAGCGCCGAGGCCGAGGCCCTTTTCGCCCTCGATCCGGGGGAGAACCTGCGGCTGGTCGACCCGGCGACCTTCGGCTCGCGGCTCGAGCTCTACCGAGCGCTCCATCCCGCCCAGGCGGCACTGGTCCCCGAGGGTCCGCAGCGCATCAGCCTGACCTGGGATGCGGCGACCCGCCGCTTCGAGCCACCCCGCTTCTCCTTCGGGCAGGCGACCCTCGGCCAGCTCCTACACCTTTTGGGCGTCGAGTCACACGACGTCGCCGGGGCCACCGCCTGGCTAAGCGCGCCGGTGGTCGGGGATCTCGTGGTACGCGGCGGAGCGGATCTCGAAACCCTGCTCGTCGAGCTCCAAGCCGAGCTCGTCGAGCACCGTGGCCTACCGTTGCGCCTGAACCGCCACGAAGTGGTACGTGAGGTGGTGGTCGCCCGCGGCCGCTACCGGGTCTCGGGCGGCCCGGTGCGGGTCGCCGAGCCGGTCGCCGAGTCATCGTTGCCCGTGGGCGAATGCCGCGAGCTCGCCATTCGCGGGCTGGATGCCAGCCTGCGCCAGCTGAGCGGCCTCCTCGACCAGCCGGTGATCGATAAGGTCGACGCCATAGAGGCGAATCGAGTCGAGTGGTTATTCAGTCCCTTCCGGCTGCGCGATCCCAATCGGTTGCTGGCAGACCTCGCGGCGCAGACATCGCTGCGCTTCGACAGGGAAGAACAGCGGCGACCGACGGTTTTTATCTCGGAAACGGCAGCCGGAGCCGGCGGATGAGCGCGATCCGGAGAGGCGGACTCGTCATCCTGCTGGGCCTGGCGTCTGCCGGCTGGGTCGCCGCGGAGTCGACCAAGGTTGATCTTTGCGCTCCGCGCCCCGAGGTCGAAGCCGAGCTCGAGCGCCTGGGCTTCGACTTCGCCCACGTCTTCCAGCACGCCAACCATCGACGTCCGTGCGGCGGGGCGACCGACTGCTGGCGGCAGCGGATCGCCCGGGTCGAAGAGCTTCTCGCAAAATACCCGGCGGATCTCTTCCTCCACCGCGCCCGGCAGGACTTAGCCCGCTTCGAGCATGGCCGGCCGGGCTCAAGTACGCTCCTGGCGCGCTACCGTCAGCGAGCGGAGGAGCACCCGAACGAAGCCCTGTACCGGCACCTCCTGGGGCGCGTCGAGCCCGACCGGGAGACCCGTCGGCAAGCGCAGGAAGAGGCCCTACGGCTGGATCCGGACTTTGCCTGGAGTCACCTGGCGCTGGCCTACCTACGCGGCGGCGAAGACAGCGACGCCGCCTTCGACCATCTCGAGCGCTTCATGGCGCGTTGTCCCGACCGTGTCGGTGAACCGTTGATGGCGGCCTACCTGCTCGGCCGCAACGCCCAGCCACTCGCCCGGGAGTACCTGGAGAGCCTCCGATCGGCGGTCGGGCGCAGCTCTCCCCGGCGCCGTGTTCGCGATCTGCCGGTGCTCTGGACTCTCGAGTTTCGCGCTGTCGAGCCCGCCGAGCAGCCAGCGGTGCGGCAACGGATTCGCGACGATCTCGCCGCGCTCGAGAAGTTCCGCCAGGAAGCGGACTACGATCTCTTCTCGACCTTGCGCCGGGGCTACGAAGTCGTCGGCGACGCGGCCGGTCTCGAGCGTGTCGAGGACGCGGCGTTGCAGCGGTTTCCTTGCGCGCAGTCTCTCGTTCACCTGCGGCTCGATCGCTGGCGCGCCGCCCACCCGCCGCCGGACCGCGGCGCGGCGGCGGAGGAGCGCCAAGCTTTCGCCCGCGACACCTACCAAAGGACCGCAGCCTGGACTGAGCTCTGTCCGAACGAATTCTTGTTTTGGCGGGAACGGTTTCTCGCCCTGAGCAAGCTGGCTGCAACGGAGCCCGAGACCCTCCTGACCGAAGGTGAACGGCTCGTCGAGGTCACCGAAGCAACGCTCGGAGATTACCGTTTCCGGCGCGACGCGCCCCATCGCCAAGTCGCCGAGCGACTCCTCGAGCAGGGCGTCTACGCCGATCGCGCGGCGAAGCTCCTGGAGCGCGAGAGCGAGCTGCGCGACAAGCTCTACGGCCCGCCACCCGAGAGTCGCGGCCCTCGGGACGACGGCAAGCCGAGCCCCGCCGACTACCACCGTTTCGGGTGGCTGAAGCACGAGCTGCTGACCGCCGGCGTCGCCACGGCCGAACGGCGCTTCAGGGCTGCAGAGGCCGTCTTGCAAAGGGTCGCCGAGGATCTCGTGAGGCTGGCGCCGCTCTTTCAGCAGACGAGCAGCACCACGGTTCTCCAGGCCACCCGCGCCCACTATTGGCGGCGGCGCGGCGACCTCGCCGCGGCCGCCGGCTCGCGGCTCGACGCGGTGGCCTTTTTCCGCAAGGCGAGCTTCCTCGACCCGGAGGACGAGGGTACGCTGCGCCGAGCTGGTGCGCTGTGGGCGGCGCTCGGCGGCGGAGCGGAAGGCTTCCGCCAACTGGTCGAGGTCGCGGGCGCCGAAGCGACGGCCGACGAGAGGGCTGAGGATTCGTCGTGGACCGCGGTCGAGCGGTCAGTGCCCGAGCTCCGCCTGACCGATCTCGGGGGCAAGGCCTGGAGCCGCGAGGATCTGGAGGGCCGGGCGGTTTTGGTGAACTTCTGGGCCACCTGGTGTGCGCCTTGCCTGAGCGAGATTCCCTACTTGAAGCGGCTGGCGCAACGTCTCGAAGGTCGCCGGGACATCGTGCTCCTGTCGCTCAATGTCGACGACAATCCGGGTGTCGTCGCCCCATTCGTCGCTCGGCGGGAGATGACCTACCCAGTCCTCTACGCCAAAGACTACGCCGCCGCCGCGCTGCCGTCGCTATCGCTGCCGGTCAGCTGGATCCTCGGACCGGACGGAAAGCTGCGATACGAACAGGCCGGCTTCGTTGGCGGCGAGGACAAAGAGGCCTGGGCAGCGCGGGTCCTGGCGCTTTTGGAGCAGGTCGCTGGCTCCCCCCAGAGCTAGCTGGCATCGGGGCGCCAAGCCTTGAGGGCGGCTCAACGTCTCTCGTCCTACCGGGCGAGTAGAATCGCGGTGAGCGTAGCGTCGTCGATCCGACGGATCGAGCCAGCCAGAGGTTCATCTCAAATGAGGCCAACCATGCATAGAGCCCCGAGCTTCGCCAGGCTAAGCCTGGATCGTTTTTCCCTGATGACTTTGTTCCTGGCCCTGGGTTTGGCCATAGCCCCGGCAACGGTCCAGGGCAGTGCGGCTGGGCGCGAAGCGACGGTCAGTTGCGGCACGTTCTCGATTTATGCGCTGGGCTTCGAAAGCCTGTCGATCCTGCAGGATTCACCCTTCGACAGCTGGGCCGAGATCGACGATGTGCTCTTCGCCTGTGGCGCAGACGAGCTCTTCGACGCCTTGCGAGACACCGGCCACCCGGCGATGCGTTACTGGCAAGACGTGCCCCTGGAGCGGCTCTTCGTCGTTCGCGGCGCGCACCCCGGATCGTTCCATGACGACGGTGACCTGGAGATCCTCGTGCGTGGCGGTCCTTACTCGGTGATCTGGGCCGGTACGGAAACCGCCTGGCAGGCGATGTCGGCGGGCCAGCTACCCGAGGCGACCGGTGACACCCACGCGGGCTGCGGCCATGCCCAGGTGCAACCGCTGGCTGGGGGAATGGTGCTCGCCCGCCAGAGTGTCAATCGGGCCGTGCGCGGCACGACGGTTTTTGGGCCGGAAGCCGAACTGGCGGCGGATACGGTGGACGGTGCCCGTTGGTTCACCGATGTCGAGACCTTGGCGGGCTGGAACCGCTGGACCCTTGGCGCACAGATCGATCTGGCGCGCGATTGGCTGGTCGCACAGCTCGGCGCCATGCCGGGGCTCTCCGTTTCGACCCAGGTGTTCGAGGTGAATGGCACCCCGGCGGAAAATGTGATCGCCGTCCTCCCCGGCTCGACTCGCCCGGATGATTGGGTGCTGGTCGGCGCTCATTACGACGCGATCTCGCAGAGTCCCGGTAGCTCGGCACCGGGGGCGGAGGACAATGCCAGCGGTTGTGCCGGCGTGCTGGAGCTCGCCCGGGTGATCACCGCGATGCCGCCCGAGGCAACGGTGATCTTTCTCTGCTACTCCGGCGAAGAGCAGGGGCTCTTCGGTAGCGTTGCGCACGCCGATGAGCTGGTCAGCCAAGGCGAAGATGCCAAGGTCGATCTCATGCTCAACATGGACATGATCGGCTACACCGGCGACGCAGACCTCGATTGCCTGCTCGAGACCGATCCACCCTTCGCCACCGTCCTCGATCCCTTCGTCGACGCGGCAGAGGCTTTCACGACCCTGCGCAGCGTGACCTCGTTGAACGCCTTCGGCTCGGATCACGTGCCCTACCTGAATCGCAACATGCCGGCCCTGCTGACCATCGAGAACGATTGGGACAGCTATTCGAGTTACCACCGTACCTCCGACTTACCCCAGAACATCACCGTAGACATGGGCTACCAGGTGCTGCGCATGAACGCGGCAGTGCTGGCTCACGTCGCTGGGGCGGTCGGCGTCGATCAGCCGATCTTCATCGATGGCTTCGAGACCGGCGATACCACCGCCTGGTCATCTGTGGCGGAGTGAAGGGGTAGCAGCGGTTGATCCAGGTCCGGGAACGGCGGCCTGACCTACCGCTCGTCGCGATCTTCGACGCGATGCCGTACCCAGGAGCCGCGGTAGTTGATCTCGATGTCCTCGATCACGACTTCATCGGCACCGATGGCCTCGAAGACCAGATAGCGGCTGCCTTCGCTGGGCTCGTCCGGTGCGATCTCGAAGAAGTCGCCCGAGCGCGGAATCGAGAGATCGTCGCCGACGACCTTGCGGTCGATCAGAACTCGTAGGCGGGCCCGGTAGCCACCGCTGACCCCGGAGTGGGCAAAGAAGCGAATGCCTTCGATCGGCTGACCGTCGAGGCGCACTTCGAGGGTGTATTGGTGGCCACACTCGCGGCCGCCGATACAGTGCTTCGCGTCGTAGGGCAGGCTGCGGAACTCGCGCCGCCGCAGTGGCGGCTGGCTTTGGCGCGGCGGTTGCCGCGTTCCCGAGTACTCGACTTCCAGGCTTTCGACGACGACTTC
>JBCCGX010000125.1:0-13606 GCA_039029035.1 Acidobacteriota bacterium
CAGCCGCTCGAGGCCGAGGCTACCGTCGGCCGCGACCTCCACGGCGTAGCCTTCGATCTCCAGATTGTTGCGTAGCCCGAAGGCCAGATCGGTGTTGTCCTCGATCACTAGGATGCGGGCGGTGGGACTCATGCGAGCACCCCGGACACCGGCGTCTCGGACGCCCCGGACACCGGCGTCTCGGACGCCCCGGACGTCGGCGCGTCGGGCGCCCCGGCCGGTATGTCGGCGGCGTCTTGGCTATCGGCCGACGGTAGCTCGATCACGAAGCAGGCGCCACCGCGCTCGCCAGCCTCGACCGAAACCCGGCCGCCCTGCAGTGCCACCAACTCGCGCACCACGGCGAGGCCGATGCCGGTGCCGGCCACGGCGGAGCGCCGGTCACGCTCCAGGCGGTGGAAGCTCTGCCAGATCCGCTGGCGCTCCCGTGCCGGGATACCGGGGCCCTGGTCTTCGATCCGTAGGCGGACGTTACGGTCCTCGCCATGCTCGATGGCGAGTCGAATCTGTTGCTCCTCCGGACCGTACTTGACCGCGTTGTCGAGCAGGTTGAGGAGGATCTGGCGCATTGCGTCGCCGTCGACAGCGACGACGGCATCCTCGGCGGGATGGATGGCGAACGTGACGCGACGGGCCCCGACCAGGGGCTCGAAGTCGCGCACCAGCGAGCGCACCAGCGGCACCAGCTCGAGGGGCTCCGGGGTCAAGCGGGTGGCGTCGCGCTCGCTGCGCGAGAACTGCAGAATGTTCTCGACCAGGTGACTCAGTCGGCGGGCCTCCTGATCGATGATGCGCAAGCTGCGGTGGCGCTCGTCGTCGGAGCGCACACGGCCCAGGAGCAGGGTCTCGGCAAACATGCGGATTTGAGTCAGCGGCGTGCGCAGCTCGTGGGAGACACGGGAGACGAAATCGGAGCGCAGCCGCGCCAGCTCGCGCGAGCGGCGGAGCTGTACGATCGCGGCGGTCAGCAGGCCGGCGGTCAGAATCAACAGGCCGACGAGAGTGGGTAACCGTGAGCGCGGCAGGCCGCCAATGATCAGTCGGGGTACGGCTTCGGGATAAAGAGCAACACGCACGGTCGAGCCGGCGAAGATGCTTTGGTAGCGCTCGCCATAGGGCACTTCGACTGACAGCAGGGGAGCGTAGGGATCACGCTGCAAATGTTCGGCGCTGCCGGCACTGAACCTCTCGTTGCCCGCGAGGTCGTGCACCGTGAGCCGCATGAGATCGCCTTCGCCGTCGCCCTGGCTGAGCGAAGCCGGCAGCAAGGGACGCCTTGTGAAGGCATGGGCGAGCCGTTCGCTGACGGTGCTGGGATCGAGCTCGAAGCCGTGGAGGGTCGGCACGGCTTCGTCCGGTGACTCGGCCACGACGAAGGTGTGGGCGGCGCCGTCGATCAGCGCGTGCCGGACGAAGAAGGGACGGGAGGACCCGTCGACCGGTGGCGGCGGGGCTTTGAGCTCGGTGCGCAGCCAGGCTCGAACTTCGTCTCCCGGTGCCGGCTCGCCGCCCGTGTTGGCCCTGTCGTCGGGCTGGGTCTGCGACGAGAAAGTGAGGCGCATCTCGCCGGGCTCGGTGCCAGCATCCGACCGCAGGGTAAAGAAATAGAGCGCCAGAGGGGCGGATCGTCGGGTCGCCGTATCCTGGGAGGTCTCGAGTGCGCCATGGCTCGGGAGGTCCGGCCGCGCTTGCGATAGGGCGTTCAGTAGCTGGTAGCAGCCGTAGCCCACATCACTCAGACTGCGCCGAATGAGCTCGTCGGCAGCCAACCGTGCATAGTCACGCAGGACGTCTTCCGCCACGGTTCGGTGGGACTGGGCGGCATCGAGAGCCTGCCAGCTGAGCACGGCGACCAGAGCTAGGCTGATCAGGAGCAGGCCGGCGACGAAGGCGGAGCCGTCGCCGTGGGACTTCGCGAATCGACGCATACCTGTTCGAGCTTACCCCGGTCGGCGGCCGGATCCTTCCGGCCACGCGACGGAAGGGGCGAGCAACCGTGCTCCAAGGGCTGATTTGACACGGCGCTCACCGGCTCCTGACAAGACCTTGACAAGACCCTGAAGCGCCCCCAACCCAGGCGGGCGATCCGGTCGCTACGCTGGAGGCAGCCCAGATCGTTGAACCCTCGGCCTAAGGAACGAAAGGAAGATTGTCATGCGAATCGAGTCTCGAATCTCGACCAACCAGGCCAGGCGGATATGGGCCTGTGGAGCGACCCTCACTCTAGCTCTCGGCTGGCTGAGCCCTAGGCCAGCCACGGCGCAGCCACCGGAGAAGTTCGAGAATCTGCAGGTCCTGCCACAGGACATCCCGCCACGGGAGCTGATGGGCGTGATGCGCGCCTTCTCGATGGGCCTCGGGGTGCGCTGCCAGCATTGCCATGTGGGTGACGAAGCGAAACAGAAGCTGTGGGACTTCGACTTCATCAGCGACGAGAAAGAAAGCAAGAAGACGGCGCGTCTCATGTTGCAGATGATGCGGGAGATCAACGGGACGCACCTGGCCAAGCTCGGCGAGGCGTCGGCCGATCGGCTGGAAGTACAGTGCGTCACCTGTCACCGCGGGCAAGCCCGGCCGGTCAGCCTCGCTCGAGTGCTGGCCGAAGCGGTCGAGGCGGCGGGAGTCGATGCGGGGATGGCGAAGTATGCCGAGCTACGCGAGCAGTACTATGGCAGTCATACCTACGACTTCAGTGAGCGGGCCCTACGTCAGCTGGCGCGACGCCTGCAGCAGAACGGCAAACCCGAGGCGGCGATCACCTTCCTCGAGCTCAACCTGGAGCATTTCCCCGATGCGCTGGCGAGCCACGTGGCGCTCGGCGACCTGCGGGCTCGAGTCGGCGATCGAGCTGCCGCACGCAGAAGCTACGAGAAGGCGCTCGAGCTATCCCCCGGGGCGTCCTGGCTGCAGCAGAAGCTCGCCGATCTCGACACGTCCGAGTGAGCGTTTCCTCTGCCTCGGAGCGAACTCTTTCATTGCACTTCCGCGCTGGACCTGGTAGCCTGATGCCGTTGGTTTCCTCCAACGGACCCATTTGCTCATCCTTCCTCCCGAAAGCGACAGCCGCAACTTCCGTCCCTTCGCGAGCGCAGTCGAGTATCCACGTTCCTTTGGAAGTCACCCAGTAGGGGTCCGGCTGATGTGGCCGGCCATCATTGCATCTTTGTTCGTCTTACGAGGCGACAGGAGAGTAGAAGCATGCCGAAGCGTATCTATGTAGGTAACCTGCCGTTCAGCGCGTCCGATCAGGAAGTTCGGGAGCTGTTTGGGCAGTATGGAACGGTTGATGAAGTCAATCTGATCACCGACCGCGAGACCGGCCGCCCGCGTGGCTTTGGGTTCGTCGAAATGTCCGAGGGTGCCGACGAAGCGATCGAAGCCCTTCATCAGTCCGACATGGGCGGTCGCTCGCTCAACGTCAACGAGGCGCGTCCGCGCCAGGAGCGGCCCCGCGGCGGCGGTGGCGGCGGTGGTGGCTACGGCGGCCGGCCGCACGGCTGGTAGGACCGTTCACGGCTGGAGACCGGCACAGCTCGGTCTCCAGCGCCTTCGCCGACCCGCTTCTCCACGCCAACAGCGTCAGGATGTTCGCCCCGGTCGGAATTCTCGCCCTGCTTTGCCATAGGATGACAGCCCGTCGGAACCGTTCCGGTCCGACTCTCTAACCGGCCCGAGACTGTAACCCCCCAAGGCGGCAACCAGCCAAGACCGTAACTGGGCCCATACGAAGCTGGACCGACACCGTAACCGGTCCGAACACCGAAGTTCTTGCAGCTGTATCCGCCGTTGATGAGCCAGCCGCTGGCTGCCCGCGAGCGAGGCACCGTCGCGACGGATACCGCAAAGCACCTCGAGGAGAGATGAGGATGGCGGCAAGCTCTCTGGAAGAGCGTTTCATCACGATCATTGCTGGCGAGCTCGGTTGTCGAGCTCAGCAGGTTGCCGCGGCGGCTGCTTTGCTGACCGAAGGCTCGACCGTACCTTTTATCGCGCGCTACCGCAAAGAAGCGACCGGTGGGCTCGACGACGAGCAACTGGAGAAGCTGGCCAAGCGCCGCACCTACTTTCTCGAGCTCACCGATCGTCGCGACACGGTGCTGGCGCAGATCGAGGAGCAGGGCAAGCTCAGCTCGGAGCTCGAGAAGGCGATCCGTGCGGCGACCAGCAAGCGCGAGCTCGAAGATCTCTACTTGCCCTACAAGCCGAAGCGCCGCACCCGGGCTCAGATCGCTCGCGAGCGTGGGCTCGAGCCTTTGGCGGATAGTCTGCTGGAGGCTGCCGGTGCTGCGACCTCACCGGCCGAGCTTGCCAAACCCTTCCTCGCTCCCGAAAAGGACGTGGAGGATACCGAGCAGGCGATCGCCGGTGCCCGCGACATTCTCGCTGAGCGGCTTTCCGAAGAGGCAGCCCACCGTGCCCACCTGCGCCGAGTCTTCGCGCAGCGCGGCGAGCTCTCGGTGCGGGTGCTGACCGGTAAGGAAGAGGAAGGGCAGGTCTACAAGGACTACTTCGACCACCAGGAGCCGGCTCGCTCGGTGCCCTCGCACCGCCTGCTGGCGATCCTGCGCGGTGAGCGCGAAGGCTTCCTGATCTCCGGCCTCGATATCGACGACGCGGCCGAAGTCGAGCGCCTGGGCAAGAGCTGGGACGTCCGCCTCGACACCCCGTGTGGGCGTGAGGTCGCTGCGGCTACGGCGGATGGCTTCAAACGCCTCCTGCGGCCCCAGGTGACCAACGAGATTCGCGGCGAGCTGCGCGAGGCGGCCGAGGCGGAGGCGATCAAAGTTTTTCGTGCCAACCTGGAGGCGCTGCTGATGCAGTCGCCCATTGGCCAGGTGACAGTGATGGGGCTCGATCCGGGCTATCGCACGGGCTGCAAACTGGCGGTGGTCGACGGGACCGGCCGGGTGCTCGAGACTGGCGTGATCTATCCCGTCCAGCCCAAGGCGCGAGTCGAGGAGGCCGCCTCCCGGGTCGCCGGATTGATCCGTCGCCACCAGGTCCGTGCCATCGCCATCGGCAACGGCACGGGCAGCCGAGAAACCGAAATCTTTGCCCGCCGGACGGTCCGTGAGGCGAAGTTGGGCGACGTCATCGCCACCATCGTGCCGGAGACCGGCGCATCGGTGTACTCGGCTTCGGCGGTGGCTCGGGCCGAGCTACCGGAACTCGACGTGTCGCTGCGTGGCGCGGTGTCGATCGCCCGTCGTTTCCAGGATCCGTTGGCCGAGCTGGTGAAGATCGAGCCCAAGTCCCTGGGGGTCGGTCAGTACCAGCACGATGTCGATCAGAAAGCCCTGGCCGGTGAGCTCGAGGCCACGGTCGAGCGGACCGTCAACCGGGTGGGCGTGGAGCTCAACACGGCGTCACCTTCTTTGCTACGCCGCGTCTCCGGCCTGTCCGAGCGTCAGGCGACGAACATCGTGCAGCACCGCGATAGCAACGGTCCCTTCGCCAGCCGTCGCACCCTGCTCGAGGTGGCCGGCTTCGGCGCCAAGACCTTCGAGCTCGCTGCCGGCTTCTTACGCATCCGCGACAGCGAGCACCCGCTCGATCGCACCGCCGTCCACCCGGAGCGCTACCCGTTGGTCGAGGCCATGGCCGGCGACCTCGGCGTGTCGTTGGCTGAGGTGGTGGGACATCCGGCGATGGTGGGAAAGGTTCGCTTCGATCGCTTCCTCGACGCCGACGAAGGCATCGGGCGCTTCACCCTCGACGACATCCGTGGCGAGCTCGAGCGACCGGGGCGCGATCCGCGACCCGAGTTCGTCGCTCCCGAGCTGCGCGACGACGTCACCTCGATCGACGATCTCGAGCCCGGTATGGAGCTCGAAGGCCGTGTGTCGAACGTCACCAACTTCGGTGCTTTCGTCGACCTCGGGGTCAAGCGCGATGGGCTGGTGCACATCTCGGAGCTCTCCGACAGCTGGATCGACAACCCACAGGAGGCGGTCCAGGTCGGCCAGGTGGTGCGGGTGCGGGTCCTGGAAGTGGATCGCGGCCGTGGTCGGATCAGTCTGTCGATGCGCTCACCCGACAAGGCGCCCGCCCAACGGGAGGCGCGGAGTCAAAGCCAACCCGGGCCCATACGACGGGCGAAGAAGCCGTCTCGTCCTGCCGGGGCGGCTGCTGCGCCGCCCCGTCGCCAAGCGACGGTCGAAGACTTGATGCGCAAATTCAACCAGGGCCGGTGACCTCGAGGCGATCCCCAGCACTGTAAGGGGGGCTGTGCTAAGCTCTTAGAGAGTTGTTGCAATAAATAGATGCAAGGGGGCGCTATGCCACGAAGTCTCACGACCATCGTCTTGTCTCTTCTCGCGGTATCAGCCCTGGCGAGCCCGGTCGGGGCCCAAGAGCTGGCCAGCGGCGAGTTCGCTCTCGAAGCGTCGACGGGTCCGGGCGATCCGGTCTTCAATTCGCCCTTGACGGCAAAACACGTGATGCCGATGGGAATCGGCTCGACCAGCGGTGTGCAGATTTCGGTCGGCCTGCGCGATGTCAGCCGACCGGAGAAGGTCTGTGATCGGACCGACCCGAGCGGTGGCTTGTTCGATGATTGCGCGGCGGTGGACTGGCCTTTCCCAGGGCGCCGGGGGATCAACCTGTTGGAGGTCGAGACGGTCTCGGGCCTGCAGACTCTCCACTTGCGGATGACAGACACCCTGGCCCCGGACCCCGAGCCCAAAGGCCCTTGAGACCACTCCGCGGTGGACGGGTCCGTCCGCTGGTGGATTGGAACAGTACCCGACGATTTGGTTGCGGGAGGATCTCTGCTGCTCGACCTCACCATGTCGAAGTTCGAAGGTGACGATGTGGTCATCGGCTACGAGGTCGTGTTGGGGCCGACGGCGACGCTGATCTTTAGCGATGGCTTCGAGACGTCCGACACTTCGGTTTGGTCGAGCACTCAGCCGTAGGAGAGTTCGAGGGTTGTTCGGCTAGGTTGCGATGTCGTTGGGGAAACCTGCGGCTTTGACTCGGGTTTTGACCTGCATTGTCTTCACCTCCTTTCGCCTGGCTCTTGATTCGATATGCGGATTTCAGCTCGATTGAGGGTCAAGATCCGGCTTGATCCAACCGTTGGACCGGTAGCCTGCAATCGAATCTTCTGGCGGCGGGCTCCGTAGTTTCGGATAGCTGCGCTAGACCGACACGGAGATGACGCATTGAACAAGCCACTCGACAAAGCCACCCGCCTCCTCCAGGACACACGGCAAGAGCTGGAAGGTGTCTTGACGCAGGAACTGATCGAATCGGACCCCGTGCCACGCGGCGATTCATCCCAGCGCCAAGCGGACCGGCTGCTGGCGGGCCTCGCCGTGGTCGCGTTTCTGATTCCGATCCTGCCGAACCTTCTCTTGGGCGGATACGGCTATTTCATCGACGAGCTCTACTACATCGCCTGCTCCGAACGACTGGCGGCGGGTTATGTCGATCATCCGCCGCTGGCGCCGTGGCTGCTGGCGCTGTCACGCACCTTCCTGGGTGATTCGGTGCTGGCGATCCGCGTCCTGCCGGCTCTCGCCTTCGCGGCGAGTGTGTTCTTGACTGGCTTGATGGCGCGGCGTTTGGGTGCCGGGCTTTTCGGCCAGGGCTTGGCAGCCCTGGCGGTGATGCTGGCGCCGGTGCCGCTGATCTTCGCCGGTTTCTTCTCGATGAATCCGTTCGAGATCTTGCTCTGGGTCGGCGCTTGCTACGTATTGATCGAGATCCTGCGTACCGGCAACGAGCGCCTGTGGCTGGTCTTCGGACTGGTTGCAGGGCTGGGGCTCCTCAACAAGCACACGTTCGTGCTGCTGGCGGCGGGTCTGGCGGTCGGGGTGGTGCTGACTCCGGCGCGGCGGCATCTGATGAGCCGTTGGCTGTGGCTCGGTGCGGGCCTGGCGTTCGTACTCTTGCTACCCAACCTCTTGTGGCAGGTGCAGCATGGCTGGCCGTCGCTCGAGTTCTACCGCAACGCGGACTTGAACAAGAACGTCGACACACCGCCGCTGAAGGTCCTGATCGACCAGATCCTGTTCATGAACCCGGTGAGCGCACTGATCTGGGGGGCCGGCCTCGTCTTCTGCTTCGCCAGCTCGCGTGGGCGACCCTACCGTGCACTGGGTTGGATTTTTCTCACCCTGATGGCGATGACTCTGATCGCCCAGAAAAGCCGACCCGATCGGATCGCCGGCATCTATCCGGTGATGCTGGCTGCCGGTGCGGCGTGGTGGGATCTCGGGGGTGCCAGTTCGGCTCGGCGCTGGGCGCGAGGGGCGCTGCCGGTGCTGCTGATTGTCGTGGCCGTCCTGATGGCACCGCTTTGTCTGCCGATCCTGCCGCCCGATCAATTGGCGCGCTACTCGGCCGCGGCGGGGATCGTGCCGCAGCTCGAGCGCGGCGCCGGCAAGGTCACGGCGATGCCGCAGTGGTTCGCCGATCGTTTCGGCTGGCCCGAGCTGGTGGAGGAAGTCGTCGGCGTAGTGGAGCGGGAGCTCACGCCGGACGAGCGGCGGCGAGCGTTGATCCTGACGCCGAGCTACGGTCATGCCGGGGCGATCGAACGGCTCGGTGAGCGGTACGATCTGCCACCGGTCGCGAGCCCCCAGAACACCTACCATCTCTGGGGTCTGGGCGAAGGACCGCTCGATGTGCTGGTCTCGGTCGACATCGGACCCGAGCCACTGCTGCAGTTCTACGAGGAGGTGCGTGAAGTCGGGAGGTATCGCTGCGAATACTGCATGCCGTGGCGCGACGATGCGCCGATCTACGTCGCGCGCCGGCCCAAGCTGGCGCTGCGCGACTATTGGGATCGATTCAGGCACTTCGAGTAGGACGCCTTCACGAAGCTGGAAGGAGTCTGCGCTCGGCAGGTGGTGCTAGTCTTCGCCGATGCTGACTTCGACATCCACCCAACCCCTCCTGCGCCTTTGGCGCTATGCCGTCAACCACCAGCGCCGTATGGTGCAGGCGACGACGTGCTCGGTGCTGAACAAGATTTTCGATTTGGCCCCGCCGGTGCTGATCGGCGCGGCGGTGGACATCGTGGTGCGGCGCGAGGCTTCGGTCTTGGCCAGCTTCGGGGTGGTGGATGCGCGGCAGCAGATCTTGGTGCTGGCACTCCTGACCTTCCTCATCTGGGCGCTGGAGTCGTTGTTCGAGTATGCCTATGCGGTGCTGTGGCGCAACCTGGCGCAGAACGTCCAGCACGATGTGCGGGTCGACGCGTACGGTCGCTTGCAGGAGCTCGAGCTGGCCTATTTCGAGGATCGCTCGACCGGCGGGCTGATGGCGATCCTGAACGACGACGTCAACCAGCTGGAGCGTTTTCTCGACGGCGGCGCCAACGAGGTGCTGCAGGTGCTGACCACGGTGGTGGTGATCGGTGGCCTGTTCTTCTACCTGGCGCCGTCGGTGGCCTGGATGTCCTTCGTGCCGGTGCCGCTGATCCTCTGGGGATCGTTCCATTTCCAGAAGCGCATCCAGCCGCGCTACGCCGAGGTGCGCGAGCGGGTGGCGATGCTCTCGGCCCAGCTGGCCAACAACCTGAGCGGCATCGCGACGATCAAGAGCTTCGTCGCCGAGGATCGCGAGGTGGCCCGTGTGGCGCGGGAAAGCGATGCTTACCAGGCGGCCAACCGGCACGCCATCCGGATCAGCTCGGCGTTCTCGCCGCTGATCCGCGTGGCGGTGCTGGTCGGCTTCAGCGCCACCCTGGTCTACGGCGGCTACCTGGCCCTCGATGGCCACCTGGAGGTCGGTGCCTACAGCGTGATGGTGTTCTTCACCCAACGTTTGCTGTGGCCCCTGACTCGGCTGGGGCAGACCTTCGACCTTTACCAGCGCGCCATGTCCTCGACCCACCGGGTGCTCGATCTGATGGATACGAAGCCAGCGATCGAGGACGGACCCGAGCATTTGGAGATGGCCCAGGTGGCCGGCGAGCTGGCGTTCGATCAGGTCGGCTTTGCTTATCGCGAGGGCTTTCCCGTCTTGCACGATCTGGATCTCGACATCGCCGCCGGCCGCACGACGGCACTGGTCGGCGCCACCGGCTCAGGCAAGACGACGGTGCTCAAGCTGTTGCTGCGCTTCTACGACGTCACCTCGGGGCACGTCCGGCTCGACGGTCGCGACCTGCGTCAGCTCCACCTGGGCGATCTGCGCGCCGCCATCGGCCTGGTGAGCCAGGACGTTTTCCTCTTCCACGGCACGGTGCGCGAGAACCTGGCCTACGGTCGACCGGACGCCAGCTTCGAAGAGATGGTGGAGGCGGCGAAGGTCGCCGAGGCGCACGACTTCATCGTCGCCTTGCCGGAAGGCTACGACACGGTGGTCGGTGAGCGCGGCCAGAAACTCTCCGGCGGCCAGAGGCAGCGCCTGTCGATCGCCCGGGCGGTGCTCAAGGATCCACCGATCCTGATCCTCGACGAGGCCACCTCGGCGGTCGATAACGAGACCGAGGCCGCGATTCAGCGCTCCCTGGCAACGATCTCCCAGGGCCGAACCACCCTGGTGGTCGCCCACCGCCTGTCGACCATTCGCCACGCCGACCGCATCTACGTCCTCGATAGCGGCCGTGTCGCCGAGGTCGGCGACCACGAGTCGCTGCTGACGGCGGACGGGCTCTATGCCTCCCTGTGGCGGGTGCAGACCGGGGATCAGTCGCGGCCGTAGAGCTCGAGGGTGTTGCCGTCGGGATCGCGCACCGGAGGAGGGCGCTTACCGCTATCGCGGTTCATCTCGCCCACCAGCCGGCGACTGTGGCAGATCGCGGATTAGAATACCGACAGGGGAAGGGCCGTATCTACTCTGTGAGGGGGTGTCGCCTCGGCAGGAGCCGTGCGGCCGTCCGTTTCTGAGCTCACTGACTGAAAGGAGGCCCACGATGCGAAAGTCTCTGACTTGGCTCGTTGCTTTGGCGGCGGTGGCTTATCTGGCGCTGTGGCTTTTTCGTCCACCCGCGTTGCCGTTCAATCAAGCTGAGACCTTGGTCTTGGTGCGCAGCGAGGGTGCGGGGACAGCGAGCACGGTGAATAGATCCTGTTGGACCACCTTGCAAGAGCGGCGAGATCTCTTTGGCAAAGTTGAAGCCTGGACTGAGAACGAGGGCATCGTTGGCGCGGGCACGAGCGCGGAATCTGTGCGGCTGATAAACGTCTCTGTCGACTTCTTCGACACCCTCGATGTCGCGCCGCTGCTGGGAAGACTTTTCGTGGAGGAGGATTGGCAGGCGTCTCGGTCGCGCGTGGCGGTTTTGGGCCATGAGCTCTGGCAACAACGTTTCGCCGGCGATCTGAACGTCATCGGCAGCTCGATTCCAGTCAACGGAACCGAGGCCAAGGTCATCAGCGTGATGCCTCCCGGATTCCAATTCCCGTCCCGGGCAGACCGGGTAGACTTGATCTTGCCATTGGCTCTTGCCGAGGCGGACTCAGGCATCGCGGTGTCGCTGATAGCCAAGATGCGGACCGACGTGGCGCGAGAAAGGGAGGATTTCACGGCCCTCGGTGAGTCGACTTGTGGCCCGCTGGAGGTCGTCGCCTTGACCGAGGCGTACTTCGAGGCTTAGGGCTCGCGTCAGAATGCTTCCGCCTTCGGCCGCCCATGCATCCCCTCTCGCGGTGTTGCGCTCCTTGCGACAGACCTCAGGTATGCCTCAGTCACGCGCCTTGCGAGAGGCGCGCCTGGACGCCCTCGATGCTGGAATCATTCTGACGCGAGCCCTTAGTCCCCTCAGGCGCCGATCTCTTCCAGCACCGCCCAGCGCTCGTAGACGACTTCGAGCTCGCCTTCCAGCTCACTCAGACGGGTCTTGGCGTTAGCGATCGCCTCGCCGCCGCGCTGGTAGAAGTCCGGCGCCGCCATCGCCGTGTGGAGCTCGCTCTGTTCGTTCTCCAGGGATTCGATCCGGCCGGGTAGGGCTTCGAGCTCGAGCTTCTCCTTGTAGCTCAGCTTGCGTGGGCGATCCGCTTTGGGCTTCGCAGACGCCTTCTTGGCGTTGGACTTCTTGCCAGCGCTCGGAGCACGGTCTGCGGCGCGGCTCTGCTGCAGCCAGTCACTGTAGCCGCCGACGTACTCGCCGACCTTGCCGCGGCCTTCGAGCACCAGGGTGCTGGTGACGACCTGGTCGAGGAACTCACGGTCGTGGCTGACCACCAGCAGGGTGCCGGGGTACTCGATCAATAGCTGTTCGAGCAAGTCCAAGGTTTCGAGGTCGAGATCGTTGGTCGGTTCGTCCAGCACCAGGACGTTGGACGGCTGGGCGAAGAGGCGGGCCAGGAGCAGGCGGTTGCGCTCACCGCCGGAAAGCTGGGCTACCGGGCTGCGGGCGCGATCGGGGGTGAAGAGGAAGTCCTGCAGGTAGCCCAGAGCGTGGCGCGGTTTGCCATGCAGCACCAGACGGTCGTTGCCGTCGGCGATGTTGTCGAGCACCGTGCGCTCCTCGTCCAACTGGGCGCGCAGCTGGTCGAAGTAGGCGATCTCGAGCCGGGTGCCGTGGCGCACCGAGCCGGCGCTCGGCGGTAGCTCGCCCAGCAGTAGACGCAGCAGGGTGGTCTTGCCCGAGCCGTTGTCGCCGATCAGACCGACCTTGTCGCCGCGCAGAATGCGGGTGGTCAGCTCACGGACGACCGGGACCCCATCGTCGCCGTAGCCGAAGCTGGCGCCCTGGGTCTCGATCACCACCTTGCCCGAGGCCTCGCTCTGCTGGACCGAGAAACGCACATTGCCGGTGCGCTGGCGTCGGGCGCGGCGCAGCTGACGCATCTTCTCCAGCGCTCGCACCCGCCCTTCGTTGCGCGTGCGCCGCGCCTTGATGCCCTGGCGGATCCAGGCTTCCTCGCGCGCCAGCTTCTTATCGAATTCGACGCGCTGGCCTTCTTCGGCGTCGAGCAAGGCCTGACGCCGTTGGAGGAAGGTCTCGTAGTCGCAGGACCAGTCGGCCAGGTGGCCGCGATCGAGCTCGATGATGCGGCTGGCGAGCTGGCGGAGCAGCGCCCGGTCATGGGTGACGAAGATCAGGGTGCGGCGCTTCTCGGCCGTCGCGCTGCGCTGCTGACGCAGTAGGAAGCTCTCCAGCCAGCGGATCGAAGCGATGTCGAGGTGATTGGTCGGCTCGTCGAGCAGCAGGATATCCGGATCGGCCACCAGGGCGCGGGCCAAGAGCACCCGGCGTTTGAGGCCGGCGGAGAGGTTGCCGACCGTGGCTCCTGGGTCGAGATCCATCTGCGAGAGCACCTTGCCCACCTGCTGTTCGATCTGCCACTCGCCATCGTGACCGTCCGCGGCCACGCCGCCGGCTACACAGTCGAAGGTGGTCTCGCCAGCCAGCTGGCGGGGTACTTCCTGGCGCAGGAACGCGGTGGACGCCCCCTGGGCGCGGACGATCTCACCGTCGTCGGGCTCGATCTCGCCTTGCAGGATCTTGAGGAAGGTCGTCTTGCCGGCGCCGTTGCGACCGATGATGGCGATCTGCTCCCCCGCCTCGACGTGCAGGGTCACATCGTCGAGGAGGGGCGGATCACCGTAGCTGAGGTGGACATCGCGCAGACTGAGGAGGGCCATGGGGCGAATCGTAGCGCAGGAACCTCCTGGTGTGAGGCTCGATTCCATCCACGGGCGC